>JAUNWB010000284.1:0-468 GCA_030540535.1 Elusimicrobiales bacterium | reverse complement strand
TGAGATTGATATAAAGTATTTAATCAAAGATACAGCTTACGAATATATCAATAAAAGAATTGGTGGTTATTGTCATATCAACGGACTTGATGGTCAAGGAAAGATATCAGCAAATATAACGTCTTCCTATTCTCACAACAATACCGGGAATGTTATTGTGATAGCGAAATTAAAAACCAAAGCCCATGAAAGTACAAATAGAATATATTCTAAATCAGGTATATCACCAACACTGACTTGTTGCTGTGGTGGAAATCTACAACCGAAGATATTACAAAGTAACAAAGGTAGTGTAAAAGAAATATGTAACACTAACAACTATTTACAAAATGGCGACATCGTTCGACGTCTAACACCAAAAGAGTGTTTACGTTTGATGGATGTTTCTGAAAAAAATATAGACAAATTGCTGCATTGTGGAATTAGTAATTCACAGTTATACAAACTTGCAGGAAACTCGATTGTCGT
>JAUNWB010000283.1 GCA_030540535.1 Elusimicrobiales bacterium | reverse complement strand
GAGGCACATCGTATTCATCGATAAGGAGGATGGTTGGTTTGCCGTAGTGGGCGGAGAGCATTTTTGTCAGCCGCAAAAGGCTGTTTTCTACTTCAGCATTATCTGCGGTTTTGCCAGCAATTTTGTTGAAAGCGTTTCTTTCGTGGGTATTAAAGGCATTGTTGGTTAGCAGGTAATAGTGTTGGTTATAGAGATCAGCGATTGTGGTACTCAATTTTTCGTATGCCTGTTTGAAATTTAGTCCATCCACATTTCTAAAAGAAACAAAAACAGTAGGATACTGGTTCATCCAGCTTTTGCATAATTCTTTATTCTCAGATATAGAGAGTCCTTCAAACAATGCATGGCTGTCCTTTCGGATATCAAAAAATTCTGCCATCATGCTCATACCAAGCGTTTTGCCAAAGCGCCTGGGACGGGTAATCAGTGTGACCTGCGTAGCGTCCGTTTTCAGCAATTCTTCAATTAATCCAGTCTTATCAATGTAATAATAGTCATTCTTTCTGATATATTCAAAATCGGAACGGCCAACAGGAATATTAACTTTTTTCATGTAATTCACTCCCCTTTCCGGTGCCTTTATGCACCAAAATGGTCAATAGGCTACAATACACCTATTATGCTTACAGCTTACCATAGGGTGGCGGCGTTAGCAAGAACAAAGCGTAAACTTTCTGGAAACTTTCCGGCTGGCTGAAAATTTATTCGTATTCCAATCCGTTCTCTGCACACCATTCGACGGCTTTTTGCTTGTACTCAGAAGCCTGGTATTCGTACCACTGTTCCTCAATGCCGAGCCGATAGATTGTATCTTTAAAGCGACGAATGCGCCTTTGCCCCTTATCGCTCTGTCCAGCCGGCCTTTAACCGGTTCAGGAAGAGAATAAATGAATTCCTCCATCATATCATATTCACGGATATCAAATGAGGTGGGAAGACGGTAGAAGCCACGCGCATCAAGCTGCTCACAGGCTTCCTCTTTTTCCTCACTGTCCATCGCCATATCGCTGATCCAGATGATTTCCCCGGTTTCACGGTCAAGGAAGTATTCGGAATACTGGTCGGCCATCTCTATGGCATCCATGATTTCTGATAATTTCACTTTCATTGTTGGCTCCTTGTTCACATTTGTTAGTTCAAATTGCATTCTGGCATTTACGGCTTACTCTGATTTGTCAGAATCACCAGACAGGCGCTCCCGCTCTTCGTCGAGGTTATTGAGCGTATACGCTTTTGCACTTTCTATCTTCTTGGCAAAAGAATCATTGGAACTTTCCGCATAGAGTATCCCAACTTTATCAGCAAAGGGTTCCAGGCCGGTATCGGAACGCAGCAGGCCGCAAAGCATGGCGAGGAAAGCGGCTTTGTTATACCGGTTTAGGCTGTGGTAGGCAAAGAGGATATCCGCATCTGCTGTACCGGCCTCATATTCTTCCCTGACGGCGTCGATTTCCCTTCTGTTAGCGCCGCTGCCAAAGCGGGATAAAAGCTTTGTGGAATTAAGGAAAGCGGCGGTTTCCTCCGTCTCCTTTACCGCCTTTTCCGCAGCCCCCGGCGGCAGCAGTTTTGCCAGCAGCGGCTCTGAGAAATTCAGTGCGATGGTTTCTTCGTATGTCCTTTCGGAGACAGGCTTCCGGGCGATGCCTACAAGCCCTTCGAAAGAATACTCATGCTCCGGGAGGGAAAGAGGGTCTATATTGTAAACTTCGCACAGCTTTGACAGTACATCAAGGGACGGGTTTACTTTTCCGTTTTCCCAATTGGTAAAGGTAGTGGGGGCGCAGCCGATCCTGGCGGCCACATCCGATTGTTTCAGCCCGCAGGCGGTCCGCGCCGCTTTCAGTTTTTCGCCGATTGATTTCATTGTTACGGCCCCTTTCTTTATCGTGTTTAAGATAAGTATAGCCCAAAACATATGGAATAGTCAAGGATAAGCCATCCCAAAATAAATGGAAAACATCTATTGACACACCATACGGTTTGAGATATAATAAAACCATCACGAATGGAGAAGAAATGAAAATCCCATTTAATATGGAAAACAAGATAAAGCTACACTACACCGAAGGATGTCGGCCAAGAGCCGTTGCCCGACGGGAAGGCGGGGAAAGTGTAGGTAACTGTAGGTGACAAACCGTAATAAGGACATATTTTTTTCGGGAGCCACCTAATAAAGCGCAGCAAGGTGTAAAAAGTCCACACAGTAAAAACAGGGAGGATATGAGGAGGAAAGTTATGAAAAATCGAACCAGGCAGAGGGAAAACCGCAAATTAAAGAAAAAAGAAGAGAAGCTGGATAAGGTCAACGGCTGCGGGGTGAAGGATCTCACAGCGTACAATGCCGTTCAGAGGATTATCACGGACGGGAAAGCATCGGTTGTACTGCGGTAATAGGAGTAGTAATGATAAGACGAATGTAATTGGGG
>JAUNWB010000282.1 GCA_030540535.1 Elusimicrobiales bacterium | reverse complement strand
CCTTATTTTGGAGGACAATGTTGTGCACGGCATCTGTTATCCGCCTGACATCCGACCCAAGTTTGCCACTTTGTAATGAAAATGTAATATAAAAAATCAAGGAAAACCCTTGCTTTTTTTATGATTCTGTGATATAATGGTTTTGTCGGGACAGTTGTATTTGGAGGTGTGCTATGTTTATCGATTTAACACGTAATAACGGAAAAAAATATCTTAGATTAGCGGATTCTGTCAGAGTTACAAATAAAGACGGTTTTAAAGTTCCTAAAAAAGTCGTTGTTCTTAACCTCGGACCGCTTGATAAATTTGATGACGGTGAGCCTGATTATCTTTTGCGGCTTCGTGAATCCTTCCGAAACGGAAATCCGTTGATAGATGCTTTGCTGCCTTACGTTGATAAAACTAAGGTTCGCAAAGAGTACAGGTTCTCTTTCCTTGAAGGTGATCCAAAATGTATTGCTGAGCCTAAAAAATATGGTCATTGTTTGATTGAACGGATTCTTGATGAATTAGGCGTGATTGCAGCCATTAATTCATATAAATCCTTTTCTAAATTAAAATATGATGTTTTAGGCTTGTTCAGATTGCTTGTTTACGGTCGCATTCTGAACCCTCAGTCTAAAATTGCAACATTCTCTCAAAATTCAGACTACTATGAGAGTATAACTGATGCTGACTATAAATACAACATATATGATACTCTTGATTTTGTAACGAAACACAAAAAGCAGATTATCAATAGAATTAATTCAAGGTTAATTCAAAAAGCCGGAAGAAAAAATGATATTATCTTCTATGATGTAACCAACTTCTTCTACGAAACAGAAAAGCCGGATGATGATTATGAGGATGAAAATTGTAATACAATAAAAGGGCTTCGTAAATACGGTGTTTGCAAAGAAGAACGAAAGCTGCCAATCGTTCAGATGGGCTTGTTTATGGATGAAAACGGTATGCCGATTTCAATTGAAATGTTTCCCGGCAATACATTAGACCATCAAACAGTTCAACCGGCTTTATCAAGAAGCATTGATGATGTCATTGATTCAAGATACATATTTATCGGTGACAGAGGTATTTGCAACTATGCCAATATCAGCCATCTGCTTAAACGAAACAAAGGATATATCGTAAGTAAGAGCATCAAAAAAAGTAAAGATGAAGAAAAAGCATGGATTTTAGATGACTCCGATTACACCAAGATAGGTGATACTTTTAAGTACAAATCACGAATAGTACACAAAACCATTAAAGATGAAAACGGTAAAAAAATGAATATCACAGAAAAGGTTGTTTCATACTGGAGCAAAAAATTCTATGACAGAGAAATTGCCGAAAACAAGTCCTTTCTTGAGTTTTTAGATAAATTAGTTGAACAACCGGAAAGCTTTCGTATTACCGCCACACAAGCAAAAAAGATAAAAAAATTTCTCAAAAGTGAATTTGTGAATGTAGAAACAGGCGAACTGGTAGATTCAAAGAAGCTGAAGACAATGGTGGATATTGAAGAAATCAACAAATACAAGAAATTCTTTGGATATTACCAAATAGTAACCTCAGAGCTGACAATGCCTGATTTAGAGGTGATTGATAAATATCATGGTCTTACACAAATTGAAAATCAATTCAAGATAATGAAAAGTGATCTTGCAACAAGACCAATATATGTACATAATCCGGAGCATATAGAAGCACATCTTACCATATGCTTGATAGCACTGATTGTATTACGCATAATACAGCATAAAATAGTAGAATACAAAAAGCAGTCCGGAACAAGTAAAGAAGGCACCCATTGGGAAATGGGGCTTACAGGCGAAAGAATACAAAACGCTCTTAATAAATGGAATGTTATTAATATGGATGATACTTATTATCAAATGTGTAATATTCGTGATGAGGATTTACAACTGATATTAAAGGCATTCAACCTAGAAATACCCAATCAATTCTTTGCGAGAGGAGAGCTAAAACACATAAAAAAGTCAATAAAAATATTTTAAAGGCACATAATGTAGGTACATAATTCTCAAAAAAATCAAATCGCATAACAAAGCCAAAAAGTCCGCTGTTATCACATTTTTTAGTGTAACAGGGCGGACTTTTTTCATTTACAAGTGGCAAACTTGGGTTTTAGCATAGTCGTGTGGATTTGTCAAGTATTTTTTCAATTTTTTTTGATTTTTTTGACGTTAATACGTCATAAGGTTACCTGCTCTTTAAAATGCCTTATTTTGGAGGACAATGTTGTGCACGGCATCTGTTATCCGCCTGACATCCGATACAGTATTGAAATATCCGAATGATACACGCACAGAGCCTCCGTTTTCTGTGCCGAGAGCCTTATGCGCAAGCGGCGCGCAATGATAGCCTGCGCGTACTATTATATCCTTTCCGAGCCTTTCAGCCGTTTTATCTCTGTCTAATCCGGATATATTAAATGCCGTAATACC
>JAUNWB010000281.1 GCA_030540535.1 Elusimicrobiales bacterium | reverse complement strand
TGCGTATGCACTGTACACCTCGGGTGCGTATGCAGCCGGGTTCGAAGCGTGGCTGCATTATGCGGGCGTCCTCTTGTTTTGCTTGGCGCTTTCCTGTCCGCCGGCGTTGGTATTTGCGGGTGTGTTCCCGGCGTTTTTTGCCAAGTCGGGCGCGCGCGCCAAAAAAATTAAAATCCAAAACATTTACGCGTTGGACGAACTGGTCCGTGCCGATACCGTATTCTTTGACAAAACCGGCACGCTGACATACGGCGAACTGCGCGTTTGCGGCGTGTTTCCGGCCCAGGAATCGCTGCGTAAAAAATTATTGGAAACGGTTGCCACCGCCGAGCAAATGGTGGACGGCCCGTTTGCCGACGCCGTAAACGGATTCGCCAAAAAACATAAAGTGAAAACCAAAAGTTTGCTGTGTTTTGACGTACTCCCCGGCCTGGGCGTGCAGGCGTCCACGCGTACGGATAAAATTTTGGCGGGCCGCATCCAGTGGATTAAAGAACAGGGCGTAGAAGTGCCCGAAGAAGTTTCCAAGGTGGAAGCGGCGGTTATTTGCGTAGTCAAAAACGGCGAATTTTTAGGTTATTTGACGCTGGCCGACGAACTGCGCCGCGGTGCGCGGGAACTGGTAGATTTTTTAAAATCCAAAGGCAAAGACATTATTTTGGTTTCGGGCGATAACGAGTCATCCGTATCGTCTTTTTCCAAACAAGCCGGTATCGAAAAAATGAACTTTAACGTACTGCCCAAAACCAAGGCGGAAATCGTCACCAATCTGCGCGGACTGGGCAAGCGCGTGGTGATGGTGGGGGACGGTTTTAACGATATTATCGCGCTTTTGCGCGCGGACGCGGGCATTGTGTTCGCCTCCGGCCGCAACGTGTACAACAACTGGGTGGACGTTATTATCAAACGCAAAGACTTGTATCCGCTGAAAGATTTGTTTACAATAAATACAAAGCTCCGCCGCGCGGCATCGTTTAACGCTGTGGCGGCTTTCCTGCTCAGCGGGGCGCTGGCGGCGTGGCTGTTTTGGCGCATGCCGGACGCTTCCGGCTGGCATTGGACGACGGGCGGCAGTTTGGCCGTCGTATTACTGCTTTTATTAAATTCTGTGAGGTTATTAAAAATAAAATGACGACGCATGACATTGATTTCGGTTACACTTCCGACCACGCCCGCAAAAACGCGGACGCCGTTCTCCCGGCCATTCAGTGCTGGCCCAACCAATACAAACGCGATTACGACATTAAAATCGAATTGCCGGAATTTACGTCCGTATGCCCCAAAACGGGCTTGCCGGACTTCGGCGTAATTACGATTGAATACATCCCGGACGAACTGTGCCTGGAACTTAAATCGCTTAAATACTATTTGCTTGAATACCGCGATATGGGCATTTTTATGGAAAACATCGCCAATAAAATTTTGGACGACGTGGTAAAAGCCTGCCAGCCCAAAAAAGCGACCGTAACCGGCGTGTTTACGCCGCGCGGCGGTCTGCGCTCCGTAATCACGGCCAAGTACGAGAAAAAATAATGAACGCTAAAAAGAACCTGCTTTCGGCGGGGATTTTGATTGTCGTATTTTTAGCCGGTGTGGCCGCCATGCGGGTGTGGGATGTGTACCGTCTTGCCCGGGCGGAAAATAACACCGTGCCCGTGCATGCGACGGATTCCCTGTTGACGATTGATATGGAAGACGCCGCCGTGCCCGAGGGCGTAACCGTGGTGGAAGAGCCGGATTATGTGGAGTCCGACGTCCCTTCCCAGCTTTCCAAAATAAACGTGCCGGGTATGGAGAAAATCATCACCCGCTCCGGGCGCGTAGTTACGCCGGAAGAAGAGGACGAAGATTCGAAAACGGTAGTGGATTTGACGCATACGTCCACGCCGTCTGCCGATGAGCCCGCCGCGCCGGAACCCAAAAGCAGTATTTCCATGATTAACGCGCCCGTGGCGGTGAAGCTGATTAAAACGGCGGACGAATACAAAGCGTTTAAACGCACCGCGCGCGGGAGCTACCCGGTGGCTGATTTTTCCAAGCAGGACGTACTGGTTTTGGAATCCACCAGCAACCTTCCGGATAAAGTATTTGAAATCCAAAGTGTACGCGAAGAAGACGGCAAAATGGTGGTTACGTACCGCGTAAGCGTGTTTGGGCTGGATAAAAAAACCAACACGCACAGCGCCGTGCTGATTTTAAAGCGCGACTTGCCTGTCGAACTCAAACAGGTGGTGTAAACACGCATCAATCAGTTTTACAAGCCGGAGCGGAGATTTCCGCCCCGGCTTTTTTATGAATACCTTACAGAACACCCCGGGCTTCAGCCCGGGGTGTTTCATTGTTTAAGTATTGTTTTTCCCGTTTTGCAGGCCTTAACCCGTCTATAAAATTCGTTCCGTACGGAAGAAGCATTTTATTTGTCCGAGCCGCAGGCGAGTTGTAAAATGCGCCGTACGGAA
>JAUNWB010000280.1 GCA_030540535.1 Elusimicrobiales bacterium | reverse complement strand
GGTGACCTTGAAGGGGAAGTCCCCTTTTGATATAGTGGAAGCTCTTAAAGCCCAAGGCTTTGAGGCGCGTCCGAACTGGAAGCCGATGCACTTGCAGCCCGTCTTCCAGACTGCACCGGCCTTTTTATCCGGTGTGGGTGAAGACCTCTTTGCGCATGGCCTCTGCCTGCCTTCCGGGCGGCAGCTGTCCTCCGCATGGATGGACGAAATGTTAAACATTATGGAACGTCTATGATACAGAAACTCATCTGGCTGGCCTCCGCGGTCGGCATTGCCTGTGTATACTCGTTGATTCTGACACCCATTGCGCGCGGGGTGATGCGACGCATCGGGGCCGTGGACATGCCCGACCCTCGGCGCGTCAATCGCGTGCCGGTGCCCCGCGGTGGCGGCACGGGCGTGGTGGCGGCCTTCCTGCTCTCGCTCCTCACGCTTCATTGGTTGTGGCCCGAGGCGCTCAGCAACACGCCCGTCTACCCCATCATCTGGTGGTATCTCGGGTCGATGCTCCTCGTGGTGATTGTCGGCTTTATCGACGACCGTTGGGGGCTCTCGCCGATCGTGAAGTTGGGCGGGCAGATTCTCGCCGCGGTGATTATTGCCTGGGGCGGCGGCGACGTGATTCACCTGCACCTCCCCGACGCCTGGGGTGCATGGGTCAATTCCCCGTGGATCTACTTCCCCGTCACGGTCTTCTGGTATCTCGGCGTGATGAACGCCTTCAACCTCATCGATGGCCTCGACGGCCTCTCTTCGGGTCTGGCGATTATCTCCACGTGCGGCCTCGCGGGCGTGGCGATGTTGGGCGACCACGGCATGGTGCCGATCTTCTCGGCAGCCTTCGTGGGCGTGCTCCTCGGCTTCCTGCACTACAACAACAATCCGGCTTCGGTCTTCCTCGGCGACACGGGGTCGCTCTTCCTGGGCTTCACGCTCGCAACGCTCGCGCTGGTGGCGCAACGCCCGAATGCGTTTTTGGCGACGATTGGCGTGGCGGTGCTCTGCATGGGCGTGCCGCTGATGGACACCTGCCTCGCGATTCTCCGCCGTACGCTGCGTTATGTGCTCAAACGCTCCGAGCATGAGGAGACCGATCAGAGCGCGGCAGAGCTGGCCATGACGGCCGATAAGGACCACATGCACCACCGTCTTCTCGCGGCTGCGGGCGGCAATCAGAAGCGCGCCGTGTGGGGCCTCTACGCCCTCGCCATCGCCCTCGTGGTGGTCGGCTTCGGCTCCCTCGCCCTCACGGAAACGAAGGCAACGGCCTTCCTCATCGGCTTCCTCGCCTGCGCCTATGTGGTCATCCGCATGATGACCAACGTGGAGCTCTGGGATGCCGGCAAACTCCTGGCACGGTCCGAGAATCGTGCCGGCAAACGCGGCCTCTCGGCGGCCTACTATCTTTTCTGCGACGTCTTCTTTATGGTCGCGAGCTTTGTCGTGATCGCCTACATGATGCGGGATATGTTGCCGCCCCTGCCCCGCAGCACGTGGATCCATCTCTGCATCGCCTACTGCGTGCCCGTGATCATCGCGTTGGTGCTCTTCAATGCCTACACGCGCGTCTGGGGGCGGGCCACGCGTAAGGACAGCTTCGGGCTCATCATTGCCATCTTCCTGGGGTCGCTCGTCTCGCACTTCATCTGCGCGCGGGCCGTGCCCTCGTTGAACGAAGATACCACCGACTTCCACATGATCTGGTCGGCAATTCAGATTATCCCGATGCTCACGGTGCGCTACTGGCGCCCGGCCTTCCTGCAGTTCATCGCGAGCGCGGAGAACCACCTCCTCATCCGCAAGTCGCAGAACGACCCCTCCATCGAGCGCATCCTCTTCTACGGTGCTGGCGTGAACCTCCGCGCCTACATCACCTTCTTCGAGCACAACGTCACCCGCAACAACGTCGCCCTCGTGGGCGTGCTCGATGACAACGTGGGCCTCCGCGGGCGTATCTACCGCGATGTCCCCATTCTCGGCTCCCTCGAAGACCTCGAGGCCAATCCCAAGCTCTTCGCGAAGGTGCGGCCCACGAAGATCATCGTCACCACGCCCGTGATTCTCGAGCCGCGTTTCAACCAGATCCGTGAGTTCTGTCAGAAGCACGGCCTCAAGCTCTCGCGCTACGACATCCACGAATCGCACATCCTCTCGTAACCGCCCCACCCGGGAAAGATTTTGCGCAAATGCCGTATTTTTTGCTTGAGTCTTCCCCGAGGAGTGTGGTATCTTAATCGGACTTATGTGCGGAGTTGGCGAGACACGCCCTGACTCCCTGTTGTCTTGCCCCGGCAGATTCCGCACACCCAGAGGCTCCCATGCGCCGGACCGTTGAAGGCGCACGCGCGGAACCTCCGTCAATGAAAGCAGGGTAAACACATGACCAAAACGACTCTCCCTAAAGAGCCTAGCAACGAAAACCGCAAGTGGTTCATCGTTGATGCCGCTAACAAGCCCCTC
>JAUNWB010000279.1 GCA_030540535.1 Elusimicrobiales bacterium | reverse complement strand
ATAACGCCCAGCGTACCGTTCGGCGCGTATAAAGCGGCCCCGGTGCAGGGGAGCATAAGCAAAATCCCCGAAAAAATAGTAATAAAATACGCTTTCGGCGTTCTGGCGAGCAGTCGGTCCGCCAGCTTTCCGCCCAAAAATGTGCCCGCCGCCCCGCAAATAACGACAATCGCCCCAAATACCGTACCCGCCTGGGCCACGGTAAAGTCAAAATAACGGTGAAAATACGTCGGCATCCAGGCCGAAAAGCCGCCCTGTACAAACGTAATCATGGCGTGGGCGAGGCATATCCATAAAAACGGTTTATCGGTCAGCAGGGCGCCATAATCGCGCCACGCCGGACGGTTTGCGTCCGGGATATGACGATGGGCGGAATCCTGCAGCTGTGTTCCTGCCATAAAAGCGAGTACAAAACCCGGCGCACCCGCCAGCATAAAAGCGGCTTGCCATCCCCAGCTTTGCCCGGCCATTCCGCCAAGCAGATACCCCAGCGCGCTCCCCAGCGGAAGCGCCAGCCCGAAGAGCGCCAAAACGGTGGCGCGCTTTTGGGCGGGATATTGTTCCGCCAAAAAAGGCTGGGCGATGGTGGTAAATCCCGCTTCCCCCACGCCGATAAAACTCCGCGCCGCCAACAGCCCGGCGTAGTTTCCGGCGGCGGCGCACAACAAGGTGGCGGCGCTCCAGACGAAGGCGCTGGCGGATACCAATTTCTGCCGGGGCGCGCGGGCCGCCCAAAAGCCGATGAGCGGCGCGCAGCACATGTATACCAGCATGAAGGCCGAGGCCAGGGAGCCGAGCTGCAGGTCCGTCAGTTTTAAGTCTTGCTGTAAAAGCGGAAAAACGGAATAGAGTACCTGCCTGTCGATATAATTAAGCAGGTTGAGCAGAAACAGAATCCAAAACAGTTTTTTGGCGTTCATACGGATATTCTATAAAATAAAAACGTTCGCACTGTTAAAAACGGGGGCAAATTTATATAATAAAGTATCTTTAGGAGGTATTATGAAAAAGGGTTTTACGTTAATTGAGTTGCTGATTGTGATGGTGCTTGTCGGGGTGCTGGTGACGGTGGCGCTTCCGAAGTATTATTCGTCCATGGAACGCGGACGCGCGATGGAAGGGATTAATAACCTGCGTGCCGCCAGTGATCTTGTGAACTCGCGTTATATTATGAATGATAACAGTTATCCTGCGGCGTCTTCTTATACGTCCGGCGGAAAGTTAACGGGAGATTTTACTAAATCCGTTTATTTTTCCACCCCTATGGTAACAAGTTCCTCGGCTGGAACGGTGGAGATAATAATTGTCCGCGAAAGCGGAGAATATACGCTTAAAGCCACGAACAGCGATGGGGAATTGAAGTATATGACGTGTGTTCCGAGTTCAAGTGATTTGGCTGCCAATAAAAAACTGTGCGAAAACATCGGGTTTGAATTGTCGGGCAGTAATTATATAATGTCTTTAAATTAAAAAGATTGAAACAAAACCCCCGCTTCCAAAGAAGCGGGGGTTTTTTATCGCAAAATTTATTTGGTGCGGTTTTGGCGGAGCGCTTCAAAAAGTACAATAGCGGCGGAGGAAGACAAATTAAGCGAGCGTACGGGGCCCGTCATCGGAATAGTAAACAGGCGGCTTTTATAGCGTTCGTAAAAGTTTTTGGGCAGTCCGCACGATTCCGCGCCGAAAACGAGGTATGCTCCGTCCGGGATGTGCGCGTCCCAATACGCCTGCGTTCCCTTGGTGGAGAGGAAAAACATATTTTCTTCCGCGGGCTGTTCGGCGGTTAAGAACGCTTCCCAGGTTTCGTGGCGTCGGTAGTCCAGGTTCGGCCAATAGTCGAGGCCCGAGCGGCGGATTTCTTTCGAGGCGATTTTAAAACCCAGTTTGCCCACCAAGTGCAGACGCGTGCCGGTGGCGACGCACGAGCGTCCGATGTTGCCGGTGTTAAAGGGGATTTCGGGGTTTACAAGTACAATATTTAGCATAATTTAGTATGGTTCGATTTTCCGTTTTTGGTGCATTTTGCGGTTTCCCCTCGTTTGCGTACCGAGAGTCGCTTCGCTCCCGTTCTTCGACGTACGCGGCTCTTGGGCAAAACCGCAAACTACACACAAAAACGTACAATAATATGATTTACTTCATTAAATTTTCAGATGATTCTTTGGGTAACTTTTTATTTTTTGTTCACCTTGCGTACCGCGCCGCAAACGGTTGTCTTTCAGTACGCGGCGGCTTCAAGAAAATAAAAATTTCCTCGGAATTTCTCAAATACTTAAAATTTACTTCGTTCCTTCTTCAGTTGTACCGTACGCGGCACTTGGGTAAAACCGCAAACTACACACAAAAACGTACAATAATATAATTTACTTCGTTAAATTTTCAGAAGTTACCTATTTGTCATTCCGTATCTGTCGGCGCGCAGCGTCCCGGAATGACGACACTAAAGGTCGTTTCCGGCAAT
>JAUNWB010000278.1 GCA_030540535.1 Elusimicrobiales bacterium | reverse complement strand
TTAAGCGTATTGTCTTTCTCCAGCGAGGACGAAAGGATAATTTCCGTTTGTATGTCCAGATATTGGGCGATTTGCCGTATGGAAAACGATAAACATTCGCTTAAATTGGAGCCTTGCGCCAACGTTTGCTCGAATAATTCGAAAACGGGCTTAAAAAACGGGGCTTTGTGGTAAGCCATATCCAGCGTTTTAAGCAGTTTGGTTTTCAGTTTAAGCTCGGGGGTGATTTCAATTTCATTAATCCGTTTGAAGGGCGAGGCCTGCCACAGCGGCAGCGTAAACCATTGGGCGGCGCCCGCAATTAAAATGCGGTTGCGGTTTATCCAGCCGTTTTTGATGAAATTTACGTCATCGTAAATAACATATTTGTCCACCGCGTTAAGCAGCTGCCAATACCCGATGTACGGAAAGAAATAGGGCTGCATAATGCCCAGTTTCATAGCAAAGCTCCTTTTACGGTGTTCGTAATGCGTAAAATATCGTGGTCTTGTAACGCCGGGTATAAGGGCAGACAGGCGATGCGTGAACAAATATCTTCCGACAGCGGACACGCTGTTTTTTCTTTCAAGTAAGGCAAGGTGTTTAAAGACGGATAGAAATACCGGCGGGCAAAGATATTTTCTTTGGCCAGCGCGTCAAACACGCGCAGCAGTTCCGCTTCGTTTTTAAACACAACGGGGTAGTACGCGTAGTTGTATTCCAACTCTTTTTGTACGGCGGGACGGCCTACCGCGCCGGCAAGCAGTTTATCGTACCGTTCGCAGACACGTTTGCGCGCGGCGATGATTTCCGGCAGGTGCGGGAGTACGGCCAGCCCCATCGCGGCGTGAAATTCGGACTGTTTGCCGTTAATGCCCAGCAGGTAATGTTCATCTTTATTGTGGCCGAAACGTTTAATTAAATCCAATTTTTTATTGACGGTTTCATCTTTTACCACGCACGCGCCGCCTTCCACCGTGTGAAACAGTTTGGTGGCGTGAAAGGACAGCGTGGACACGTCGCCGTAATCGGCCAGCGCCCGGCCTTTATAGACGGAGCCGAATGCGTGGGCGGCGTCGTAAATTACTTTCAAACCGTGTTTATCGGCAATTTGCTGGATTTTTTCCACATTACAGGCGTACCCGAATACGTGTACGGGCATAATGGCGCGGGTTTTTGCCGTAACGGCCGCTTCTATTTTGTCGGGGTCAATCGTAAAATTATGGGGTTCAATATCCACAAATACGGGTTTGCAGCGCTGCCATAAAATACTGGAAGTAGTGGCTACGTAGGAGAACGGGGTGGTAATAACCTCGCCGTCTTGAATATCGAGCGCTTCCAAGGCCAGCTGCAGCGCAATCGTCCCGTTGGTAACGTATTGGAAATGCTTGACGTTTAAAAACTTTCCCAGTTTTTCTTCCAGTTCGCAAAGCAAAGGGCCTTGGTTGGTAAGTTGGTGGTTTTGATAAATACGCGTCAGTTGGCGTTCGTATTCGGCTTGCGGCGGCAAAAAGGGTTTTGTGACAAAAATTTTCTCCATTTTTATTTTTTCTCCAAATACCATTCCACGGTTTTGACGATGCCCGTATCGAAATTCTCGTCCGCCTTCCAGCCCAGTTCCGTTTCCAGTTTGGTGGCGTCAATAGCGTAGCGGCGGTCGTGCCCGGCGCGGTCTTTTACAAACGTAATCAGCTGTTTGTAGGATTTTCCGTCCGCCGCGGGGCGTTTTTGGTCCAAAATCGTGCAAATGGTATCTACAATCTGCAAATTGTTGCGTTCGTTGCGCCCGCCGATGTTGTACGTTTCTCCCGCGCGGCCTTTCTGCCACACGAGCGCGATGCCTTTGCAATGGTCCAGCACGTACAGCCAGTCGCGCACGTTTTTGCCGTCGCCGTATATCGGAATAGGTTGGCCGGATAAAGCCTTGCGGATAATCGTCGGGATTAATTTCTCGTCGTGCTGCTTGGGGCCGTAGTTGTTGGAGCAGTTGCTGGTGGTGACGTTCATCCCGTACGTGTGGTGGTAGGCGCGTACGATTAAATCGCTCGACGCCTTGCTGGCCGAGTAGGGCGAATTGGGCGCATAGGGCGTGGTTTCGGTAAAGAATCCCGTTTCGCCCAAGGTACCGTAGACCTCGTCGGTGGAAATGTGGTGGAAACGGCTGTTTTCGTAGCCGGGTTTTACCTGGCCGGGCGCCGTCATCCAGTGCTTGCGCGCCGCTTCCAACAGCGTAAACGTGCCCTCGATATTGGTTTTGATAAACGGCAGCGGGCCGGTGATGGAATTATCCACGTGGGATTCGGCCGCAAAGTGGAATACGTGGCGGATGTCGTGTTCGGCAAACAGCTTGTTTACCAGTTCCGCGTCGCAAATGTCGCCTTTTACGAACGTATAGCGCGGGTTGTGTTCACATTCTTTTAAATTATCCAAATTGCCCGCGTAGGTCAGTTTGTCCACGTTGATGATGCGGTACTCCGGGTATTT
>JAUNWB010000277.1 GCA_030540535.1 Elusimicrobiales bacterium | reverse complement strand
TGTCGTCCATGGGGACTCCTTTCCCCATCCTCTCTCAAACGTCAGCGATTAATTGCCCTTACGATCATTGCCGCCGCCTGTGCGCGGGTACACAGCTTGTTGGGTCCCTGGCCATCCGTGATGCCCATTGCCTTGGCCTGCTCCACTTCTGCCGCCAGCGCCGCGCTGATGGGCCGGGTGGCAAGGGCCGCCTGAAGGCGCTCCGCCAGCCGGATCAGCTGGGCGTCTGTCAGCTGCTCGATGATATCCACAATGTCCACCTCCTTGTCCACGTCGTAGTCCGGCCGGACCGCGCCCACCACCTGGGACAGTGGCCGTGTGCGCTCCATGACCGCGCCGCCGTTGGAATCGTCTCCCACAGCCGTATTGCCCTCGATGGCCCGAACGCCGGTGGTCAGGGCGGTGACCACAATGCCGCAGTGGTCCGTGGCAGCGCCGCCGGGAAAGTCGTAGATCACCACGTCCCCGGGCTGGTAGTTGCCGGTGACCCAGCGGCCCGCAGCCTTGCCTGCCCGCATCAGAGCGCCGCAGGAGGCCGTCAGGGCGGGCAGCAGGTCCGTGGCTCCAGCCTGGGCAAACACCCACTGGACAAACATCATGCACCAGGGCTGGCCGTCCAGGCCGAACCACTTGCCGTACTTGGTGCGGTTGCTGCCAGCGGGTGTCTCCGTGTAGCCCAGCTCCGCCCGGGCAATGTCAAGGACGCGCTTAGCCGTTGCCATTGGCGTCACCGTCCACAACGTCCTGCATTTTCTGGGACTGGGTGCCAAAATAAAACGCGATCACCACGGCGTACACTGTCATAAAGTCCTGGGAGATAGTCCCACGCAGGGCCATGACGGCAAACACCGCCGTGAGGGTCAGCGTGGTGAGAGACTTGACAGACAGCAGGTTCGCCAGTCGCTTTCGTAGCAGTTCCATATGTACCTCCTTCATAAATCCGTGTCCGAATTGGACACGCCCAGGGCGGCGTCGTATACGATGCCGCCTTTTGTGTTTTCCGCCTTTGACTTGTTGAAATAAGCCCCCAGAACAACGCCTGTGACGGCCTGTAAGGCCCCGATAAGGGTGGTAAGGTACGGGAGCGCCCCCTGGAACTGGCGCAGGATAGCGAGGCCGCAGAGGGCCAAAACGGCCAGCGTAGCCACCGCGTCCATCAGCAGGACGCCGATGGCAATGATCTTGCTGGTGGTCCAGGCCTTGCGGCGGGCTTCACTGGCGCCGCTCATGCCGCATCCACCTTGTGGGCCTTTTGGTTGAGGTGCTTGTCCAGCTTGTCCAGAGCGTCATGCACCGGTCCATCGCAGCCCTGCTCGACAAGGCCCTGCAAACAGGCTCGGATTCCATAGCACAACATGGTCTGCTCCTGCTGGATGTCCTTGATAAGCTCACTCTGCTTTTTGTCGCGCTCAATATACTTATACGCGGCAACCACCACGCCGCCCAGTACCGCAAGCGAGCCTACCAGCTTTGCAAGCGAGTTGATGGTTTCGATGTCGATGTACATCAATTAGCCTCCTCGTCCGGGTACTGCTCCCGGATGGTGCGTTTGGCCTGGGAGATGAGGGACGTCAGTTCCAGCGTCTTGCCCGTGGCTCCCTCGGCGGAGTAGTACGCCCACTGCTGGGCCGCCTCCGTGACGGTGAGCAACTGGCCGTCCCACTCCACGATGGGCTGGGTATTGTAGGCCTGCTCCCGCTGCTGGGCCGGGGTCAGCACAGGCTCCCGGGCCTTGCGGTCCTCCTCCAGTTCCTCATCGCTGCGCTCCACGGCCGCAGAGCCGTCCCAGCGGTAGCGGGGGATGCCGTCCATATCCAACAAGGAGGGGTTTTCCTCTCCGCCCAGGAAAAAGCGGAACTGATACCCACACTTTTCGTTGATGCAGATGGCACCGCTGGTGTCCCGGTTTGGGTGCGGGCCGTCACTCCATCCGTCTGTGATGCGATCATTGTCATCCACGGAGATGTAATGCTTGTTGTAAAATTCGTCCATGTTGACCTCCTTATAGGTTGGCGTCAAGGATGAGCTGATTGGCTGGCACAATGAACGCTTCGCAAACTGCTCCAGGTGTTAATCCGCTTAATACGCAACGTAGCATAATTTCCACGGGTCCAGCCGCATCCAAAGATACGCTCGATGATTGATAATAAACATTAGCGCACCTAATAGATATAACACCAGTAAGTACAGGAGTAGGCATTTTGTTCATTGTGACAGGCAAGGGGATGTGGATGATGGCCTGTGTATCACTTACTGCTTGTCCGATTCCCAATGCTACATTACTGATAAAATCGCCAAAAATAATTTGATGCCTCTGACACCTCGCCAACTGCTCCCCGTAATCGGGGATTTCGTTGAGCTGCCACACGCCGTTCTCGTCCTGATGGGCGAGGGTCTGGCGGTCGCCGAGTTCAAGCTTCATGCAATAAACCGTATCGCTCTCGTATAACCAATAAAGACTAGGTAT
>JAUNWB010000276.1 GCA_030540535.1 Elusimicrobiales bacterium | reverse complement strand
CGGGTCTGTGCAGCATATTATTTATCTTCCAGCCAAATTACTTCATGCGGTTTCACCGGGACCAGCCCCAGCTTTTCCCGCGCCAGCCGGGAAACGGTTTCTGGGCTGGAAAGGCGCAAAATTTCCAATTTTAGATACTGATTTCGCGCTTCTTTAATTTCCACTTCGTTCTGCAGCTGGCTGATGGCCCGGCCCGAACGGTTGATTTCAATACGCATGGCCACAATGCCAAAGCTAAACAGCGCAAGCGCAAATACAATTCCAAAAATACGCATTATAAAATCCTCTCAATAACGCGCAGTTTCGCGCTGCGCGCGCGGCGGTTTTGGCGCACTTCTTCGTACTCAGGGCTGAGCGCGTGCTTGTTTATCAATTTCCACGCGCCGGACTGCGCCAGTTCTTTAAACCGGGTTTTGACCAGTCTGTCTTCCAGCGAATGAAACGTAAGCACCGCGGCGCGGCCGCCGGGGCGGATGATTTGCGCCAAAGACAAAAGAGCTTGTTCCACCGCGTCCAGCTCGCCGTTGCAGGCAATCCGCAGCGCCTGGAAGGTTTGCGTGGCCGGGTGCGTTTTGCCGCGGCGCGGAAGGACGCTTTCCACGATTTCTTTCAGCCGGGCGGTGGTTTCTATTTTGGCTTCCCGGCGCGCGTGCATAATGGCAAGCGCGATTTTGGTGGCGTTACGTTCTTCGCCGTAATCGTTTAAAATGCGTTCCAGCTCGGCCATCGGCCACGTGTTGACGATCACGGCCGCGCTCAAAGGGCTTTGCAAATCAAAACGCATATCAAGCGGTCCGTCCGCCATAATGCTGAACCCGCGGGCGGGATTATCCAGCTGGTACGAACTGAGCCCCAGGTCAAACAGCGCGCCGTCCGCACCCGGCAGGCCGAGTTCTTTTAATACGGACGGAGCTTCCACATAACTTTTATGAAAAGCCGTCAAACGCGCGTCCGCCACGCGTTCCACCGCCATTTTAAGGGCTTCTTCGTCCCGGTCGAACCCCAGGACGCGCGCATGCGGCCCCAAACGGCTTAAAAAGTATTTGGTATGCCCGCCCAGCCCGAGCGTGCCGTCCACGTACACGCCGTCTTGGCGCGTAAGCAAAAAGTCCGCTATTTGCGGGGCCATGATGGGGATGTGGGTCCATTCTTGCGTCATAAAAATCAAAATCCTCCCGTATATCCGTTGGTGGGCACTATTTCCAATTTCTTAATTTGCGTTTTTTGGGGCTGCGGTTTGCGCGCCGGTTTCGGAGCCGCCGGTTTTGCGGGGCGTGCCGTTTCCTGCGGGCGGGACGCCGACGGCGCGGGTGCGGTAGAGGCGGCCTGCGGGGTCAGTTTGCCCTCTTTATACGCTTTTTGCAAATCGTGCAGCCATACGTTTTCCAACACCGACACTTTGGTAAACGGCATGCCGTACGCGCGGTACAGCGCCTGGTGAAGCGGCGTTTTGCCCTTTAATTCGTTACAAAATTTATAAAATTCGTCCCGCGTGCGCTTGGTGAGCAAATACTCCACCAAACTGTACGCCTGCGTGTACCACAACTCCGCTTGCGGCGTGGAGTAGGAATTTAAATCCTCCGTCACCGTCATTTTATCAAGCGGAATAATATCCCCCGCCACAATGCGCTTCATGCTGCGGTCCACCCACGACGGCTTCTGTTTGGTGGTGTGGATTTGCATGTATACCGCCATCCCTTCCGAAAGCCACAAAGGCGAAATGGTGGGCAGAAAGTAGCCGTCAAAATACAAATGCGTCAGTTCATGCACGGAAAGCGGATAAAAACTTTTCCCCTCCACCACGTACATGGTGTCGGCCCGCAGGTCCGACGCGGCGCCGGACCACGGCGGCAGTTTGGTAAACTGTCCGTAACTTTCTTTGCCGCCGAAAATCATCACCAAAATTTTGTTGGGTTTGATTAAAATGGTGAAGGGCGTTAAGTCCAGCATTAAATTGCCGTGGATGGTATCCAGCGTGGTTTTGATGGTGGGCGTGACGGGGTTCTCTTCGCGGTAGATGAGATAGTTAAACGTTTCGGCCGTTAAAAAACCGGGCGGCGGAGGCGACCAGCGCACTTTTTTGGCGGAATCGGCCGGGCGGTGAGCCTGGACGGGTACGCCTTCCAGCAAATCTTTGGAATTGGAAGCAGAATCTTTAGAGGCTACGGAAGCCACTTTTTCAAGCCCGGAAATCATATTCTCAAACGCTTTTTGGTCCTGCGAGAGCGGATGTTCGGCGTCTTGCGCGGCTGCGGCCGGCGCGGCCGTTTCTTCTTCCGCCGGAGGCGGCACGGAAATATCCGGGCGGAGTTCTTGCGCGCGCCCGCGTACGGAAGAATCTTTCGATTCGGTTTTTTCGGCCGGCTGGGCGGTTTTCTGCAAAACGGCGGACGGGCGGGACTTGTCCGCAAACAGCGCGTCCACCACGTCTTTGGGTTTTAACCCAAACGAGCGCAGCAGCGGAGGAGCGACC
>JAUNWB010000275.1 GCA_030540535.1 Elusimicrobiales bacterium | reverse complement strand
GAGCAGACCTTCGAAAACCGCTACATCACCCTGGACAAGAAGGAGCGGAACCTCTACGACCGCCTCCGCCGAGACGGCTTCGCAGAGCTGGACAACAGCGGCACCATCACCGCCACCACGGTCCTCACGAAGCTGCTCCGCCTCCAGCAGTTTACCGGCAGCTTCCTGGTAGAGGACGACGCCACCCGGCCCCAGCTGATCAGCCGGGGGAAGCTGGACGCCCTGGCCGACATCCTCCACGACTACGTTGTGGAGGGCAAGAAGAAGCTGGTCATTTTCGCCCGGTTTCTCCCGGAGATACACGAAATCGAAGTTCTCTGCCAGAAGATACTGGCCCACAGCGGGATGAAGGCGGTAGCCATCTACGGCGACATCAAGAAAGAAGACCGGGGGGCCATCGTCCAGCAGTTCCAGACCGACCCGGCTACCATGGCCTTCATCGGCCAGATCGACACCGCCGGGACCGGCATCACCCTGACCGCAGCCGACACCTGCGTTTATTACAGCGTCAACTTCAACTACGCCACCTATAGCCAGAGCCTGAGCCGCATCCACCGGATCGGCCAGCGGAACCGCTGCACCTATATCCACCTCGTAGCGGACAAGACCGTGGACGAAACCATCCTTCAATCCCTGGCCCGAAAGGAAGACCTGGCGAAGACGGTAGTGGACAACTGGCGTCAATTTTTCTAAAGGAGAGTACAGCATGGACCAGAAATCAAAGCTCTGCCCTTACAAGAAGATCATCGAGAAGGACTACAGCGCAAAGATCGGCAAGGCCACCATCAATGAGCGCTTCGCCCCCTGCGCTGGGGAGCGCTGTATGGCGTACAGCGGCTTCAAAGGCGGCTGCCGGAGAATGGAGGGGCAGAAATGACAGGCGCAGACATCTACACCGGACACCTGGGAGAAAGCACCCTTCTGGACGCCGGGACCATTGACGGCTACCGCTACGCCATCGTCTCCCTCGGCTCCCACCCCTGCGCCTATGTAGAGGTCCCGGAGAGCCACCCCTACCGGCGGGCCTACCTGGACGGCTCGGTCCGCTGCCACGGCGGCGTTACCTACTTCAGGCCCTACGCCCCTCCGGCTATGACTGCGGAGCAGAAGATAAAGAGCCTCTGGATCGGCTGGGACTACGCCCACTACGGCGACTATCTGGAGCTGCCGGATACAACGCTCCCCGGAAGGCGGTACACCCTCGAAGACATCCAGCAGGAGGTCCGGGACGTCATAGCCCAGCTCCGGGCCAAGGAAAGCAACTGACAGCCCCACCAGGGGCTTCAGAATATAGAACAGGAAGGAAGACCACTCATGACACTGCTCGAAATGGTCAAAGACTACCAGGGGCTCCTGGAGCGCAAAGCGACCCTGGAGGCGGAAACCAAGGAAAACAACGCCGCCATCGAGGCGGCAAAGGCCAGGATCACCCAGCAGATGGTAGACGACGACTGCCCCCGCATCACCACCGGCGGCTATAACTACAGCCTCACCCCCAAAACCTCCTACAGCAAGCGCTCCGAGGAAGACCTGGCGGCCCAAGGCCTGGACTTCCTCGAGGTCCTCCGGGAGGAAGGCCTGGGCGGGATCATCAAGGAGACCGTCAACGCCCAGACCCTCCAGTCCACCATCAAGAACTATGTGGAGGAACACGGGGAGCTGTCCGAGGCCCTGGATGGCGTGATCCGTACCTACGACTACAACGACATCACCCGCAGGAAGGAGACCAAGAAAAAGTGAGACAGGAATATGAACAGCTGGAGCTGGACACCCGGAAGCAGCTCGACAAGGCCATCTCGATTGTCACGGAAGACGCCGTGGCTACCGCCGGGGAGATGATCCAGCGCAACTATGAGGAAATGGTCCGGGGCGGGAGCCTCACCCCTGGCTTCGTCCGAAACCGCCATGAAGCCTATGGGATCGCCGCCGAACAGCTCACCAGGATCAGCAGGGCCATCAAAGCCATCAAGGACGACGTCGGGACCCTGCTCGGCACTCTGCCCGACCCCAACCTTCCGGCCATCGAGGCCACCAGCTCTATCTGCAACAGCACCCTGGAGGCGGCGACCATCCTGGTCAAGGCCGCCGCCGAAATGAAGCGCACCCTCGAAAACCTCTACCTGGCGGAGACCACCGGCAGCTCGGAGCCGACGCCCATGGAGCAGCTGGCCGGTGCCTCTTTCCAGGAGGTCGGCCCCGTAGAAGCCGAAGAATACCCCGACGGCGAAGACACCGAAGACTGATAGGAGGAACAGACAATGACAGAGAAGAAGAAAGACACCGCCCTGGCCACGACCGACAGCTTCCAGATCGCCAACCGCTACGAGGGTCTCGACCCCGACCTGCTGGCGGAGCTGCGGGACCAGCTGGAAGACCTCGACCCGGAGACCGGGATCACCTGCCGGATGATCAAAATTCCCGCTGGCGGCAAGCTGGCCTATGAGGTCCAGGGCGAGAGCGATGACGACGTGGAGT
>JAUNWB010000274.1 GCA_030540535.1 Elusimicrobiales bacterium | reverse complement strand
AGCGGACGCGCCCATGGTAACGATACGCTTAAATAAGCGGTCAAATCGTTCGAGGCTATACGAAGGGTTGTCCTTGCTGGCCTTGGTAGGGAAAACCGAGCGGCAGGCCACGTATTCGTCTAAGAAAAGCAGGCTGCAATGAAAATTTGCATCCCACCATTTTGCAGCATCACCGTCTTCTGCGGACAGTTCATTTAATACCTTCTGGCGCTGTGTGATAGTAGCCGCAAAATGTTCCATTGCCTCTAAAATCTGTGTGGCCTCCCCATCCTCGTCCAGTGTGACCACGTGGGGGAGCCGGGACAATTCGGCTTGCTTGGGGTCAATGATTATGACCTCGCTGCCGTACTTGTCGCGGCCACCCAGAAGCACCTGAATCAGCAGGGAGATAATTCCGGTTGTCTTGCCCGACCGGGTCTTGCCCGCGACCAACATTGACCCCGATGTGGTCAGGTCAATGTCCACGTCCTGCTGCACACGCAGCTTGGTCGGCTTGGGCCGCATTTCTTCGACAGCATGGAAGGTCAGACTTTTATCCGCCATCACGTTCTCAATTTGAAAAACCACTTTATCAAATGCTATCCCGGCATTCGTCTGGGTCACGGCATACCGCGTGAACCTCCCGTTAAGTGCTGTTGAGATACTGGGAGCGGCATTAGCTACCCGCTCCACCGGGCACCCACGGACAATCACAGTCAACTCAAAAACCCCAGGGGATTTGCACGTACATCTCACAGATGGAAGAAGTTCACCATCTTTCAAACCAAGCGGGTTTCCACACCCGGGGTAAAACAGTCCCCGCCGAACTCTGTTGCGGATCCTGGCGCTGTCCGGCAGCAAGAAATAGACAGAAACTGCCGCGACAAACGCGGCAACGCTGACTGACAGGCACACAGCGGAGGCACAGCCCACAAGCTGCACCACCGCGCCAAGAAGGGGCACGTCCACGGCGGGAGCAAGGCCGCGATAGCCCAGCAGGAATATCAAGCCCGCAGCAAGGGCCAGACAGCCCAGCACCAAACATTTGGTGCTGGGCTGGGCATAGCGTAGCGGGGATGTACCCTTATCATAAGTACGCATTACGCCTCGCCGTGCGACCCGCTCTGAACTACCCGCAAATCATCACACCGGACGGACAGCAAGTTTTTGTACTCGCCGTACACAGTGGCGGTAACGTTAATGGGGATAACCTTTGCCCCGATAGGCACGTGTACATCCTTGGTCGTTTTGAAGGTCAGCTTTTCGTACAA
Source organism: Elusimicrobiales bacterium (assembly GCA_030540535.1). Lineage (GTDB taxonomy): Bacteria > Elusimicrobiota > Elusimicrobia > Elusimicrobiales > Elusimicrobiaceae > Avelusimicrobium. Next base: position 1,228 of record JAUNWB010000274.1, on the reverse strand, counting down.
ATTGGAAATCTGCTGGCCTTCCTTCTGACGGTACTGGGTACTGTCCAGGCTGATGACTACTTCCACTTTCGTGCCCATGTGCTTCTTGCTCTCAAAGTCTACCCATGCGGCCACGCTGGTCGTGGTGAACTCCTTGCCACCGGAAAAACTGTCCCAGTCAAATTTCAAAAACTGATTTAAGCCTTTCATGGGGTCTCCTCCTTTCTTCAGTTTTTGGGTTACAAGTGCAATCTCTTACTCGAAATTGCGGGGGTCAGGGATGTTCAGGCCCAAACCAGCGTAGGCATGATTGCGAATCATGCCACGGATTACGTTGATGCCGTAGATGTGGCGGTGAACATCAAAATAAGTCGGGTCCATTGCAATCGTGATGCTGCCATGGTCGACAGCGTCCACAACGGCCTTGATAGCCCGCAGGGCGCGTTCCTCGCGCTCCATACCGCATGCCTCCTTTCTTTTTTAATTTTCCGGCGGACTGTTTTTTTAATGAAAAACGAGCCATGTTTTCCCGGAAGTTGGGAAAACATGACTCGCAGGTGCATAAAAAAACAGTAACCACCGGCAGGTCAATCACCCGAACTCGGACTTGGTGATTGATTTGGAGGGCCATAACGGCCCCGAGACCGCAATGGCCTCCGGTAGTTACATATCTGTGCACAGGATAGCACATATTTCTCCGCATGTCAACGATTTTTTAAAAAATATCCCGCTCCGTGAAGATCGGAGCGGGATGCTGGGAACTTTTATGCCAAAGCACGATATAGGAAAGTCGCAATCTGTGCGCGGGTGCAGGTCTTATCCGGCACGAACGTGGTAGATGTCACGCCTGTGGTGACGCCATTTTCCACCGCCCACATCACGGCGTCAGCATAGCTGTCAGACCCATTCACATCAGTAAAAGCATTGGAACCGTTGACAGCAGGACTGCCCTGGGATTTATAAATATAGTCTACTGCTGTGGCACGGGTACAGGCCCCGTTCGGCGTAAAGCTGCCGTCGATAATTCCGTTCTCGTAGGCCCAATTCACGGCACCATAATAGTATTTGTCGGAGCCAATACCCAAGGGGGCTACACTGGAAGCAGCGGGGGTGCCCTGCGAACGCCACAGGAAGGTCAAAATCTGCGCCTGTGTGCACGTATTGTTCGGCACGAAGGTCGTTGCCGTCACACCTGTGGTGATGCCGTTTTCGACGGCCCACTGGACAGAGTCGGCATAATAGTCGGTGG
>JAUNWB010000273.1 GCA_030540535.1 Elusimicrobiales bacterium | reverse complement strand
CTTGTTTTCCATTTTGGTTTGCGCTATGATCCTGCCGGCCACAACGACCGGGCCGGGAGTCAAAGGTCCTTGAATTAAGATATAATATTATATCAAATTGAGGAGTATGCGGACCGTTATGCGTTTTTTTAAAAAATATCTTTTTTCCCCTTTTAAATCCGACTGGAAATTATTACTCGTTTTATCCGTTCCCGCCTTATTATTATGTGCGTTTGGGCTCAGCCAGCTGGACCGAATGACGCTCACGAATTTACTGGCGGCGGAAAGCGTAAAATTAATCTGTGAATTTTTATTTTTGGGTGTGCTGCTCTCGCTACTTAACCTAATCGGCCTTAAAAATAAGTTTGCCGCGAGTGCGGGCGCGTTCCTTTATTATATGACGCTGACCGCCGACCTTATTTTGCTATGGTATTTTAAAGAACGCTTCGGCGCGAAATACTTGGATACCATGGAAGGCGGCGACTACGGCTTTTTAACCGACTGGCGCGTTCTTTCTTACTTTGCACTGGTGGCTTTATTTTGTTGGTTTGCGGTCAAAAAGTTTTTTGTTCCCGCCGCGCGCAAAACCGCGCGCAACCGCCTGGCGGTTTGTTTAGCGGGGCTCGGCCTTTTATGCGCGGCAAATCCGCTTAAATTATTGCCCGCGCCGGATAATTTTTACACCGCTTATTTAATGCCGCCCTCCATCGTATACACGGTGCGCGCCGTACTGGCTGCGCAGCCTAAAGCGCGCGTAACGGATATAATCCCCGCGGACGTACAACCGCTCGCCGATAAATACAATGTTTTCTCCGCCAAAAATACGGGTGTGGGCAAAAAATATACGCGCGTGATTTTGATAGCGTCCGAATCGCTCTCCAACAAGTATTTGCACCGCTTTAATCCGAATATTCCCCCTCAGGCCAGCCAAACGATGGACGCGCTGTTTGAAAAATATCCCGCCGCGTCCTTGCGGCACGTTACGCTTTCCACGCTGTACGGGCTGTCGGTCATTTTTACGTCGCACCCGTTTGTAAAATTGGCGTACGAAAACGGCTACCCCGTTTCGTTCGTCAAAATGTTAAAAGACCGCGGCTACAAAACCGCTTTTCTGCGCGGCGCGGACGAAACGTACATGGACGAAAACGTCCTGTTCAAGCAGGCGGGGTTTGACGAAGTTATCGGAGCCACCTATTTTGAAACGCGCCCCGAATATAAGGAATATATCGACTGGTGGGGCCTTACTGACCGCAAACTGTTTGAATATGCCCAAGAATATATCGAACAGCACAAAAACGAACCGCTGTTTTTAACGCTTTTAACGGTGGACTCGCACGTTCCGCTGGGCCGCACCGATTACCTGGAACAGGAATACGAAGAAATCGACGCGCAATTTTATAATGTCCCAACCCTGCCGCGCGCGTTTGCACGCTTTGGGCAGGACGTCAAACGGTTTTTAACCGCGCTTCACGACAAGGGACTCATGGACGAAAATACGCTTGTGCTGATAACGGCCGACCACCCGTCCTATTCCAACACGCCGACGAACGCCTTGTTTAAACCGTACCGGCCCGAATACGACAATCTTCCGTTTGTGATTGTTACCAAAACGCCGATTAAAAAACCGCTGACGGATAATCCGCTGGCCAGTCAGCTAGACGTAGCCCCCACGGTGCTTGATTTGCTGAATATCGAGCCGCCCCGGGCCTTCTTCGGACACAGCCTGTTTGATACGACGGCCAAACGCAGTATTTTTGACGTAAAAGAAGACTACGCCGTTGTAACCGCGGACGGAGAAAAACGCGTGCTGGCGTTAAATTCCGGCGTCCCGCAGGACAAAGAAATTATCCGGCTGATTACCACGCTTCCCAGCAAATAAATATCCCCCGGCGCAGCCGGGGGTTTTTGATATACAAAAAACAAATAACGAACGCCCCGGAATGTGTCCGGGGCGTTTTTCATTCCCGCAAAATAAAAAACAGCCCCCGGCAAAAAACGGAGGCTGTTATATAGTGGACTGTTATATATTAAAGACGGCTTTACAACGCGCCGGCGGCGACCAGCAGTTTTTCTACTTCCGGGTCCTGCGTAACGTCCAGGGCGCTTTCCCCCGCACCGTTGCGCACATTAATATCCGCCCCGGCTTCCAATAATACTTTCACAAACGCACGGCCATCCGCGCGGCGGCAAAAACGGATCAGCGCAGTATCGCCCGCGTCATCCCGCAGGTTTACGTCCGCTCCCAGTTCAAGTAATACGCGCAGCATTTGCGTTCCGGGCACCAGCATCAGCGCAGAAGCCCCTTCCCGGCCGCGGGTATCCACGTCCATCCGTTGGGAAACCATCCGCCGGACCTCGGCTTCATCCCCTCGCGCGACGGCATCAAAAAACAGTTCTTTTTGCCGGACGCTGCGCGTCACTTTCTCCGTCAGACCTCCGGGCGCCGCGGACGGACCCGTCTGCGCGCAAACCCAAACCGGAAGCAATACTGTGCAGGTAAACA
>JAUNWB010000272.1 GCA_030540535.1 Elusimicrobiales bacterium | reverse complement strand
AACGGAAAAGGCGTTTTATTTGTTTGAGCGGAGCGAGTTGTAAAACGCCCCGTTTTAGACTGCTTTTTATAGGACCCGGGCGGGCAGTCTTTTTGTTTCTTTTTCTGCTGCCAGAAAAAGAAAGAAGAAGATTTTGGTTTACTTTTTTGTCGACACAAAAAGTAAGAAAGTTTTTTAGGTTTCTTTTTTACAAAAAAGAACAAAGAAAAAGCCCTGGGGGATGTGCCCAGGGCTTTGTTCAGAACCGTTCGGGGGGTAAATCGAAAGGTTCTGGGGGATAAATTGGTCTACCAAACATTTGGTATACTTCTATCATACATCGTAAAACAAAAAAATGCAAGTTTTTTTCAACATTTTTTATTTTTGGGATTGTTATATTTATCATTATAATGTTTTTTAGAAAAAAATCCATAAAATTTTTATAAAAAATTTTCTCTGTTTTGCTATTATATAATCATTGGAGGAAAATCTATGAAAAAATTAAGCGTCGTTTTTGTTTTAACGATGGCCGTTCTTCCGCTTTGCGCGCAACAAGCCAAAACCGGGGACGACTATTACACAGGGTATGAAGGATTAGTTTTGGGCGAAAGCGCACCGCGCTCCGCCACGGACGCCATTGCACAGCAAGCCGTCCAAACTCCGGGTGACATTTACCGCGGCACCGTATTCGGCGCCGAACAGAAAAAGTATCACAGCGATACGCTGGGCAACCGCCCCCGCGCCACCACCAAATACGTGTATGACACCTCTTTGGTACGCGCCGTTAAAATCAGCGATGCGGACCGCGTCCGCACCCTGATGTACGCCAACGTGGACGTAAACGAAAAGAACTACGCCGGCATCACGCCGCTGACCATCGCCGCCGAAAAAGGAAATATGGACATTATCAAAATGCTGGTGGAAGACGGCAAAGCCAACGTGAACGATAAATCCAGCTACGGCATCACGCCGCTGATTTCCGCCGCGGCCGCAGGCAACGACGAAGTGGTTTCTTATTTAATTTCCCACGGGGCCGACGTTACCGCTAAAGACGATTTGGGCAAAACCGCCCTCCTGCACGCCGTAACGGCCGACAACCCCAAACTCATCGCCAGCTTGATTACGCTTGATAACAAAGCCGTCAACCTGCCCGACAACTCCGGCAATACCGCGCTCATTTACGCGGCCCAAAACGGGTTTGACAATAACGTCAAACAACTGCTTGCGGCCGGAGCCAATGCGTCTTACCGCAACCCGGCTACGGGCCTGTCCCCGATAGCCGCCGCCGCTGCCGAAGGGCACGACGACACCATCCGCCTGCTCGCCAAAACGGGCAAAGCAGACGTAAACATTTCGGACCTGTCCGGCCGCACGCCTATTTTCTACGCGGTGGAACAAAACCGTCCGTCCGCCGTCCGTACGCTTATTTTGTTGGGCGCAGACGTTAACGCTCAGGATAACACCGGCGTAACGCCGCTTATGCGCGCTACCGCCAAGGACCGCCCGGAATGCGTGCAAATTTTGCTTAGAAACAAAAAAACCAACCCCAACATCAAAGACCGCCAGGGCCGCACGGCCATGACGTACAGCGCCTATGCGCCCGGCACCGAAGCGGCCAAAGCGCTGCTCGCGGCCGGGGCGAACCCGAACGTGCTGGACAACGCCAAAAATACGCCTTTGATGAACGCCATTAAAGCAAAAAACGACCGCACGGCTTTATTTCTTATCCAGCAAGGGGCTGATTTAACCGCCGCCAATACTTCCGGGCAAAACGCCTTCACGCTGACGGATGAATATCTGCCGCAGTCGGCCACCGCGCGCGTGCTGGCCGTAAAAAAAGCCGGCGTACACCAACAGGCGCTTCAAGTGCAGGCGCAGAAATTGGCGGAAGTGCGCGCCTTGGAACAGGAACTCGCCGCGCAAGACGCGGTAGTGGCCAAGCTCCAGGCTGAAAAAGACGCGGAAGAAAAAGCCAAAGCGGAAGAAGAAGCCGCCGCCCTGCGCGCCCAGCTGGAACAGGAATACCAAGCCAAAGCCGCCCAGTTGGAAGAAGACCCCGAACTGGTACGCTTGCAACAGCAGCTGGAAGCCGCTAAAGCCCAAAAACAAGCCGCGCTGCAGGAAGAACTGGACCGCGAATTTGCGTTAAGAACGGGCAAAGCCGTTCCCACGCCCACTGTCCTCGAAGAAGAAGCGGCCGAAGCCAAACAGGCCGTTTCCGCCGCAAAAACGCAGGTAAGACAGAATGCGGCTAAAGCCAGAAATAACGCCGCCAAACGCCGCAGCACGGCCAGAGCCAAAGCCGCCAACGCCAAAGCGTCTGCACAAAAGAAAGCCGCCGCGGTAAAAACTTCGGCCAAAAAAACGGCTGCCGCCGCCAAACAAACGGCACAAACAGCTGTGGTTCAGCCGCAAGAAATCAACATGGCAGACATTTTACAGTAAGCCGATTAAACAATAAATATCCCCCGGCGTAGCCGGGGGTTTTTCATATGCGGGCCCTGCCCTC
>JAUNWB010000004.1 GCA_030540535.1 Elusimicrobiales bacterium | reverse complement strand
TTTTTCTTCTATAACGGGTTGTTCCACCGGCGTGGCGGCCAGGATTTTTACCACTTCGTCGAGTACTTTGTCTACGCCCTCGCCCGTCGCGGCGGACATCAGCATGACTTTGTGCTTTTTAAATTTCTTTTTGATGGTTTCATACGCCTTTTTGGCTTCCGGCAAATCCATTTTGTTTACCACAATAATGCGCGGTTTGGCGAACAGTTTTTTATCAAACGCTTTTAATTCTTCTTCAATTACTTTGACGGATTTTTCCGCGCTCATGCCGTCAAAGCCGTCCGGGTCCACCAAGTGCAAAAGCACGCGCGTGCGTTCGATGTGTTTTAAAAACTGGTGGCCGAGGCCCTTGCCTTCGCTGGCGCCTTCAATAATACCGGGAATATCCGCTGTGGCGAAGCTGATGCCTTTGTGAAGCGTAATCCCCAGGTTGGGGTTTAATGTGGTGAACGGATAGTCCGCAATACGCGGGCGCGCCGCCGAAATGCGGCTTAAAAACGTGCTTTTGCCCGCGTTGGGGAAACCGACCAGCCCCAGGTCCGCGAGTACTTTCAGTTCCAAAATAAGCGTGACTTCTTCACCCGGCTGACCGTTTTCGGCGATGTGCGGCGCGGTATTGTTGCGCGTTTTAAACGATTGGTTGCCGCGTCCGCCCATACCGCCGCGCGCGACGGTGAATTGCTGACCGGCCTGGGTTAAATCGGCGATGACGCGTCCGTCCTGTTTTACAATCGTTCCGCACGGTACGCGGATGATTTTGTCTTCTCCCGCGCGTCCCGTTTTGTTGTACGTGCCGCCTTTTTCGCCGTTTTGGGCTTCGATATGCGGGTTATACGCCAGTTCCAAAAGCGTAGTCAAATTGGGTTCGGCCTGTAAGATAACGTCGCCGCCGCGTCCGCCGCAGCCGCCGTTGGGGCCGCCGAACTCGATAAATTTTTCGCGGCGGAAAGATAAACAGCCGTCCCCGCCTTTTCCGGCGGTTACGTAAATTTTAACGCGGTCTAAAAAACTTCCCGATTGCATAATGTCCTCTGTTGTGGCGGCGGGCCGCCGGTTTATTAAATTAAAATTAATCTGCCAGTTCCTGCGCCAGCAGTTTTTTGGACAAACTGCGTTTGGCCTTCGTCCGCGCGCGTTTTACTTTGGCCCGGGCGGAAGTTTTGGTGCAGGTATACGTCCATTCATCCTGCGAAACGTGCAGTTCGTCTTTCTTCATGTCTTAATTATAACGGGTGCGTTTTTATTTGCCGCACCTTAAAAAGGGTTATTACAAAAAAAGCGGCAGGAATAAACCCTGCCGCTTTTTAAACTGTGAAGCGTTTATTTGGCCGCGTCGGCGTTTTTGGCTTTGGCGGGAGCTTTTTTCGCAGCCGTTTTCTTGGCGGCGGGCTTTTTGGCGGCGGTTTTCACCGCGGCTTTTTTGGCCGGCTCTTTGGCTTCTTTGGTTTCCGCAACTTTGGGGTACACGGAAATCTGTTGTTTGCCTCTTCTCACCCATTCAAAGGTGACGATACCCGACACGCGGGCAAAAAGGCTGTCATCGCTGCTTCTCGTTACGTTGGTACCGGGCAAGAATTTGGTACCGCGTTGGCGGACGATGATTTCCCCAGCGTTCACAAACTGGGAGCCGTAGCGTTTAATACCTAAACGCTGGCCGTGGCTGTCTCTTCCGTTGGAGGAAGAACCTTGAGCTTTTGTATGTGCCATAGTTTAGTCTCCCAATTACGCGAACTGGATATCCGTGATTTTAATTTGCGTCAAATCCTGTCTGTGGCCGATGGTTCTTTCGTAACCTTTTTTCGGTCTTTTTTTGAAGACGCGGATTTTGGGACCTCTCAAATGTTTTACCACTTGAGCGGTGACCTTGGCCGTATTGGCCTTGGTATCTGCCGAGGTACCTTCTTCGTCAGCCGCCCAGAGAACTTTCAGTTCTACCGTGTCGCCGGCTTTCGCTTCCAGTTTTTCAACCTGCAGATCTTGACCGGGTTTTACCCAGTACTGTTTTCCACCAGTTTCAATGATTGCGTACATAGTTTTATTATACCAAATAAAGAGAAAACGCTCCCTCCCGGCCGTTTCCGGCCCGGCGCGGAGAGTTACTCTCCCTTAATTTGTATATATATTATAGCATAATTGCGCTTGGCGCGCGCGGCCCGTGCAGGAGCGGCCCAAAATTTAATAAAATATAAAAAACAATTTATCAGAGTTTAGGAACTATGCCCACAACCATGAAAGAAGATTATTATCAAGTCCTCGGCGTGGAGCGCACCGCCACCGAAGCGGAAATCAAATCCGCGTTCCGCCGCCAGGCCATGAAGTGCCACCCGGACCGCTGCCCCGGCGACAAAAACGCAGAAGAACAGTTTAAAAAAATCAACGAGGCTTTTTCCGTCCTGTCCGACCCGCAAAAAAAGCGCATGTACGACCAGTACGGCCACGAAGGAATGAACGGCGCGGGCGGCTTCGGCGGGTTTAACGCCGGAGGCTTTGGCGACATTAACGATATTTTCGGCTCTGTGTTCGGGGATATTTTCGGCGGCGGCTTTGGCCGCGGTGCAAGAGGCGGCGCTCCGCGCGCTGTCCGCGGTGAAGATTTGAAATTAGACGTTACCCTCACGCTGGAAGAAGCGTTCTCCGGCAAAGAAGTGCCCGTAGAATACACCCGCCTGGACAACTGCTCCGAATGTGACGGTTCCGGCGCGGCCCCCGGCAGCAAACGCAAAACGTGTACTTCCTGCCATGGGACGGGTACGGTAACGTATTCGCAGGGATTTTTCAGCATGCGCCAGGTCTGCCCCGACTGCGGCGGCAAAGGGACCGTAGTGGAAAAACCGTGTTCCGCCTGCCGCGGGAGCGGTACCAAACGCGTGAAAGAAAAAATCACCGTTAAAATTCCCTCCGGCGTACGCACCGGGATTACGCTGCGCGTTTCCAACGGCGGCGACATCGGCCAGAACGGCGGCGGATTTGGCGACCTGTACGTGGAAGTGCGCGTGAAAGAACATAAAATTTTCCGCCGCGAAGGCGACGATTTGGCCCTGGATGCGCAAATTACGTATCCGCAGGCGGTGCTGGGCGGAAGCATTAAAGTGCCCACTATTGAAGGCAAAGAGGTGGAGCTGGATATCCCGAAAGGAACGCAGTTCGGTTCCGTGCTGAAAATGCAGGGCAACGGGATGCCGCGCCTGGGCAAGAAAGGTTTTGGGGATTTACTTGTGAACGTAAAAATTGAGGTTCCCAAAAAACCGACGGCCCGCCAAAAGGAACTTTTGGAAGAGCTGGCCAAAGAAACGGGCGGCAAAAAGAGTTTCTTTAAAGAATTATTTTCGTAAGAAAAACGTGATAAAAACGAACGGGACAAGGAAAAATCCTTGTCCCGTTTTTTGTAAAACTTACCGTATCATTCCGCCGCCCAGCACAACGTCGCCCTGATACAACACGGCGGACTGCCCGGCGGTAATGGACATTTGCGGTTCCTCAAATTTGGCCTCTATGGAACCGTCTTCCCGCACCGTCACGCGCGCTTTGGCGGGATGGTGCAGATTGCGGATTTTAATTTCGCAGTCAAACGCTTCCGCCGGCGGTTCACCCGCCACCCAGCTGATATTCTCCGCCGTCAGCGTATCCGAATACAAGTCCGCTTTCGGGCCGATGATAACCTGGTTTTTTTCGGCGTCGATATCCACTACGTACATAGGCGTGGCAAATCCGCTGATTCCCAAGCCCTTGCGCTTTCCGATGGTGTAGCCCCAAACGCCGTTGTGGCGCGCCACTTTTTTGCCGTCTTTGGTGACAATGTCGCCCGGCTTGTTGGGGAAGTTTAACAGGTCGTTATAATCGCCGCAGTAAAAATCCTGGCTGTCCTCTTTATCGGCGACGGCCAGCCCGGCTTGGCGGGCGATTTCGCGGATTTCGGGTTTCGTTTTTTCACCCAGCGGAAACAACACGCTCGCCAGCTGGGGCTGTTTTAAGCGGTGTAAAAAGTAGCTTTGGTCGCGCGATAAATCCACCGCTTTTTTAAGCAGGTATTTGCCGGAAGATTCATCGAACGCCACGCGCGCATAGTGCCCGGTGGCGAACTTGTCAAACGCTACGCCCTGCTTGGCGGCGGCCGACGGCAGCACGCCGAATTTAATCAGGCTGTTGCACAGTACGCACGGGTTGGGGGTGCGTCCGCAGGCGTATTCCAGGCGGAAGTTGTCCAGCACCGTTTGGCGGTATTCGCGGCGGCAGTCCACGACAATGTGTTCGATGCCGATTTTCTCCGCAATTTGGCGAACTTCCTCCAAATCTTCTTTTTCCGGGGATAAACACGCGTTTTTTTGGTAGGCCCCTTTCGGGACGGGCAGAGAAGGGTCCCACACCTGCATGGTCGCGCCGATGACGCGGTACCCCTGCTCTTTTAACATCACGGCCGCGGCCGCGGAGTCCACTCCGCCGCTTAGGCCGACTAATACGGTCTCTTTTTCCATCATAACCTCGTAATGTGAAATTGTACTTAAGGTTGAAAGCCAAAAGGACGGTAATATTGTAGTATTTTCCGGCGGGGTTCGCCAATTATAAAAATCCCCCGGTTTTAAACCGGGGGAACTGTTAAGAGAGTTTGTTTTCTTTAGTGGGAGCCGTTTTATTTTGCGGCTGGTTGACCGAAATATGCGCGTACAGCTTGCGTACGGACGGATAGATTTTTTTGAACGCGGCCACGCAGCGCGGGTCGAACGAGTGGCCGGATTCCTTTAAAATATATTCGTAGGCTTCGTCGGTCGGCCAGGCTTTTTTGTATACGCGGAACACGCACAGCGCGTCGAACACGTCGGCCACCGTTACAATGCGGGCCTCTATCGGGATTTCTTCTTCTTTGAGCCCTTTGGGGTAGCCGGAACCGTTCCATTTTTCGTGGTGGTACAGACTCATTTTGTGCGCGATTTTGAGTACTTTGGAGTGCGCGCCTTCCAAAATCCGCCCGCCGTAAACGGTGTGCGATTTCATGATTTCAAATTCTTCGGGCGTCAGCTTGCCGGGTTTAAGCAGAATGTTATCGGCCAGCGCCACTTTGCCGATGTCGTGCAGCGGGCTCGCGTTTTTGATAAGTTCCGCATCTTTTTTGCTCATCCCGAGCGCCAGCGCCAGCAGGTAGGAAATAATGCTGATGTTTTTTAAGTGCGCGCGGGTATCTTGCTGGTCGCGGTATTCGGCGGTGACGGCCAGGCGGTAAATGGTTTCCAGCTGGGCGACGTGTACATCCTGGTACAGTTTGGCGATTTCAATCGCGCTGCCTGCCAGCGTGGCCAGCAGCATTAAAATGCCTTCGTCGTTTTTATCGAAAGGGGTGCCGTCGGATTTATTGGCCACCTGGAATACGCCCAATACTTTGCCGGAGTTGTTTTTCAGCGGGCAGGCCAGCATGGAGTGCGTGCGGAAATCGGTCACCATGTCTACGTCCATGGAGAAGCGGGGGTCCTCATACGCGTTGGGCAGGTTGACTGTTTCGCCCGTGCGGGCCACAATGGAAATAATGCCCGCCCCGTTTAAAGGCACGCGGATTTCGGTATGTTCCAAACCATGCCCCTGCGCGATTTTGGACCATAACTCGTTTTTTTCCACGTCTTTTAAATAAATGGTACAGCGTCCTACGTTAAGGAGCTTTGTAATTTGTTGGGCAATAATATCAAGCAGTTTGTCCAATCGGAGTTCGCCAGACATGCGCGCCCCGAATTCCACCAGCAAATTTAACTTTTCTTCCGCGGAGAGTTTTCCGTTGTCCGGTCTAAAAGTTTGCATGTTGTTTACCCATTTAAGCGTGCGACGTGTTCCGCTCGGGCGTTTGGATACAGCCGTTTTAAGCTGTAGTTCAGTTCCAAAGCGGAAAGCCCTGACAATGTAAACACAGTTGCTGTCTGTGTTTGGGCGATTGTCCGTACGGTTTGTAAAGTCATGTCCTGTGCCAAATTTCTCCGTACGAACCCATAACCGAACGCGGGCGTGTCCGCGTCCGTATACAAACACTCTACAAAATTTTTCTTAAAAAGTGTTTTTAAAATTTTATGCGCGGCGTCGAACGGTTCCCCTTCGCGGCAAAACAGGGCGGAATAGTCCAGCCGTACGGGTGTTTTTACGTCCGCAAAAGCCGTTGGCTTGTTGGGAAGAAAGTCCGTCACAAACCGCATGTTTTCGGCCAGCCTGCGCGCTTTGCTTTCCCAGCGTTTGTTGCCGGCAAACAGCTGTGGCGCGCGGCACAGGAAAGTGAATACGTCTACGCTGTCGGTCAGAACGGGCAGGTTGGTCTGTTCGCACCGGCGGATTAAGCGGTGTACGGCACGGCGGCTTCGGCGCAAATCCCCGTACACGTATTCAAACAGGCCGGAAGAAACGTTCGGCCATAAAACGGGGCGGTGTTTTTCCGCGGCCGATTTTAAAACGCTTGCGGCTAATTCGGGCAGAAAGTATTGCGCTTCCAGCGAGGGCAGATAAATTAAATCCGGGTTTTCCTGCTGGAACTTAATATTTTGCCGGGTCAGGTATTTTTGTAAATTAGGCGTGCGGCGGGGGAGTAAATCGTCCGCGCGGTTAATCCATTCCAGTCCAAGCAGGCGCGTGAGCCCGGTCTTGCGCAGCAGGGCGACCACCCCCGCCCGGCGTAGAAACAGCCCCGTGCGTACCAAGCGGTCAAAGAGCATGGGGTGCGTGCCGCGCAGGGATAACAAGGCATGGAGCGAGCCCGGCAGCGCACGCAGGTTGAGTGCGCGGCGCAGTTCCAGCATATGTTCGGCCGTCGGAATTTTGCCCGCGCATGTTTGGGTGCAGCGTCCGCACAGCGTGCAGGAGTTGACGATTTCTTCCAACAGTGGTTTGTGGGTGCGCGGGTCCAGCTTGCGTTCCGTTACCAGGCGCAGCGCCTGGTTGCGTCCGCGCGGGGAAAACGTTTCCTGCTTGTTGAGCGCGTAAGACGGGCACGACTGCTGGCAGCTGCCGCACCGGGTACAATGGGCGGCGGAATCATATACGCTGCGTTCGCCGAACGGAGTAAACAGCGCGCGCAGTTGGCGGCGCAGGCGGGAAGCGGAAAAACTAAACATGTTCATCCTCCGGCAAAATCGGGAACAGACCGTTTGGGTCCAGTTCGTGTTTAAGCGCGCGCCACAGCGCGTTGGGTTTGGCGGGCGCGTTTTCTGCGGCCGGAACGGTAACGGGTGTTGCAAAAATTTTGAACGTCAGTTGGGTGACGATTCCCAATGTGCCGCGGGCCCCCGCAAACAGACGCGTGAGGTGGTATCCGGCGGAATTTTTCATAAATTTGCCGCCGTAGCGTACCAGGGACCCGTCCGGCAGCAACGCTTCCAGCCCCAGCGTATGCGCGTAAAAATGCGGGTACGCCCCGGAGGAAAAAGCGCCTCCCAGCGTGCCTTTCCCGCCGGGCAGCGCGCAGTATACGCCGCGGGCGGACAGGGCGTTTTGCAACTCGTCCAGGGTGACGCCCGCCTGTACGGTGGCGGTGTAATTGGTTAAATCGATGTCGGCAATTTTCGTCAGTGCGCGCGTGGAAAACGTTTCTTCGGCATCGGTTTTCAGCCGGGTGTTTGCTCCCGTTACGGCGCCGGGTACGCCGGCCTCGCGGCGCAGGCGGATGTGTTGCGCAAGCGTTTGTACGGAGTCATCCGCGGGTGCTTGCGGCCGCGCTTTTTCGCCGTAGTTAACGGGAATAATTTTAAGCGGGTTCGCCAGATTGAGCGGGTCCGCCGCGCGTTTCATGCGGACGAATAAATCGAGCGTCGGCTTGTCATACTGATAGGCCATGTCGGCGCGTTTTTCCACGCCCACGCCGTGTTCGCCGGAGATGGTTCCGCCGCAGTCCACGCAGGCTTTAAGCACTTCGTTCAAGGCGCGTTTGACGCGCAGGGCGTCGGCGGGGTTGCGTTCGTCAAAAATAAAATGCGGGTGAAAATTGCCGTCCCCGGCGTGAAAAAGCAGGCTGGCGCGGATGTCGCGCTCCTGCAGAATTTGGCGCACTTTTTTGAGCGCGCGCGGAAGCTCGCTGCGCGGGACGGTGCCGTCACCCACCATTACGTTGGGCGCCAGCCGCGCAATCGCCGCGTAGGCCGCGCGCCGCCCCAGCCAAAGTTTATTCCGTTCGGCTTCCGTTTTGGCGGGTAAAAACTGTTGGGCGCGGTTTAAGCGGCAGATTTCTTCGAGTTCTTTTTCTTCGCGCGCGATTTGGGCGGGCGTGCCGTCCAGTTCCAAAATAAGTAACGCCTGCGCGTCCGTAGGGTAACCGGCATGGGAAAAATCTTCCACCGTTTGCAGGGTGGTTTGGTCCATGGCTTCCACACAGCGCGGGATAATGCCGCGGGCCGTTAAATCCGTCACCGTCTGAACGCCGTCTTCCAGCGAAGGGAACGTAACCAAAAACGTTTTAACGTGTTTTACAAGCGGTAAAATTTGCACTTTTAGGCGCGTAATAACGCCCAGCGTGCCTTCGCTCCCCGCCAACAGGCCGATAAAGTCCGGCCCGCTTCCGTCACGCGAAAAATGAACCGTCTGCCCGGTGGGCAGTACCGCGTCCGCTTCCAGCACATGGTCCGGCGTGCCGCCGTATTTCATGCAGCGCGCGCCGCTGGCGTTTTGGGCCAGGTTTCCGCCCAGCGTGCAGACGCGTTCGCTGGCCGGGTCGGGCGCGTAGAAAAAGCCCAGTTTGTTAAGCGCGTTTTGCAGGTCCGCCGTAATGACCCCCGGCTGTACGACGGCAAACTGTTCTTGGGTGCTGATTTGTAAAATTTGGTTGAGGCCCGCCAGGTTTAAAATTGCCCCGCCGTTTAAGGCCGCGCAGGAACCCGCGTGGTTGGTGGCCGCCGCGCGCGGAACGAACGGGATTTTGTAGGCGGATAAAATTTTGACAGTGGGGGCGACGTCTTCTTCCCGCCGGATGTTAAGCAGCAGGTCCGGCCGCGTGCGGGAAAGGGAGCAGTCGTACGCGTGGAGCAGCAGGGAGGCTTCGTCCGTCAGGACGTTTCCTTCCCCCAGCAGGGAGCGTAATTCGGTTAAAGCGGTATGGGGTATTTTCATAAATCGTGCGCGGCGCGCCAGTTTTTGTATACTATTATTATATTATTTGTAATTAGCCAAAAGCCATGCAAAACGAAAAACGCGGAAAAAGAGTGGTAGTTGTGGGTGATGTACACGGCCAGTTTGATCCGTTCGTCAAAATCCTGCGCCATGCGGGGCTGGTGGACGAAGGGCTGAACTGGTGCGGCGTACACGACCGTTTGATTCAAATGGGCGATATTTTCGACCGCGGCCCTTTTTCGCGCAAAGTGGATGATTTGCTTGATAAAATCCAAAAGCAGGCGGCTCTTTCCAGCGGGGAAGTGGTACGCCTGGTGGGCAATCACGAGCTGGAACTTTTGCTGAGCAATTTTGTGATTTCCGGCTTTGGCGTGGAAGAAGCCAAACTGGTGCGCGACAAACTCGTCCGCCAGGTATTGGACGGCGAACTGCGCGCGGCGTGCGCGTATAAAGGGTTTTTGTTTACGCACGCGGGCGTGACGCGCAAGCTGTATAAAATTTTCCAGATGCAGCTGGACGACCCTACCCCCGGCAATATGGCGGTGCTGATTAATCTGATTTTTAAAGAATCCATCAAACACCAATTTTTCAAACATCCTATTTTTAACATCAGTATCAGCCGCAAAGGGACGGACCGTTTCGGCGGGATTTTTTGGGAAGATTTGGAAGATTTGGTGGCGTCGTTCCCCAAAAGCCCGGTTGTGCAGGTGGTGGGGCATACGCAGGTGGACCGGATTATTTTGGACCGGACGGCCAACATTATCCCCGTGGACGTGGGACTGCACCGGAAATTGCAGTATTTAGTCATCCACGAGGACGGACGCCCGGAGATTATGGACGTGCCGGATAATAAACCGGCGGCCTAGTATTTACAGAGGATACGAACACGGACGGGATTTTTCCCGTCCGTGTTTTTTTGTCTAACGCCCCCGGTTATGCCGGGGGATATTTATTGTTGATTGCAGGGAAGGCTTGCCTGTTCATAATTGGCGACATGTCTTAAACAGTTTGGCTTAAACTAATCAGAAGGGCGCGGACAAGTTGCTTGCCCCCGGCAAGTGTTGTTCCGTGGCTAAGCAACATGTCAGTAATAGTGTGGCCCGGCTAATCAAAAGGGTGCGGACAAGTTGCCTGCCTCCGGCAAGGGGGTTGATTCGTTTTTTTTTTTTGATACGATAAGGTCATCCCGCGATGCCGCTGTGCGGGTCCGCCTGGCCCGTTATTTCGCTTAAAAAGGCGGCTGGCGGGGCTCCGGTGGGCGGTGATGACTTTTTTTATGGGAGATTAAAATGAAAGGTTTTACGTTAATCGAGCTGCTTGTTGTAGTACTTATTATCGGCATTTTATCGGCGGTTGCGTTGCCGCAATATGAAAAAGCGGTAGAAAAATCCCGTGCGACGGAAGCCATGGCGTTGGTTTCCTCCATCGCCAAGGCGGAAGAAGTATATTATATGGCCAACGGGTCTTATTCGGGAGATATTGATAATTTGGATATTGATTTTTCCGGGCAGCGCGTGCATTATTATGCAAACGCCGTCCGCACGAAATATTTTGACTGCCGCCCACAGAACGATACGGAATCGGGCGTGTGGACGGATGCTATTTCTTCCTGCAACCGCTTGCCGCGCGGTACCCTGTATGCGATTGCGTATTTAAAGACGGGCGGACTAGTGTGCCGCTGGTATGGGCCAAAAGGCCAAACCTATTGTAAAATGTTTGGCCCCGTTTCCGGTAATGAAGTAAAAATACGTTAGGGACGTTTTTTTAATACCTGCGAAATGATTTTTTCCGCCTGGCGGTCCATTTCCGCGCGGTCTTCGGGCGCGTGGTCGTCCATGCCCGAAAGGTGTAAAGCGCCGTGCGTAACGTACATCATCATTTCCTGCAAAAACGTGTGGCCGAATGATTGCGCGTTTTTGCGCGCCACCTGGTAGCAAACAAAAATATCGCCGAACGCCCACGGTTCGCCCGTGTCAAAAGGCGGCCGCTCGTGGTTGAACGAAATCACGTCCGTTACGTAGTGGTGGTTTAAAAATTCTTTATTCACGCGCAGGATTTCTTTTTCGTCCACAAAAATCACGTTTACTTCGATGTTTTGTTTGGCAAATTGCTTTAGTCCCTTTTCCAGCGCGGCTTTGAACAGGCCCGTGCGGCGCAGGTATTTGGGGATGTCCGTGTTGTAGAAAATGTGTGAAATCATTTGTTCTCCTTGGCGCGTTTTTTGTCGTACTTGTCGTAAGCGGCCACGATTTCCCTCACAAGCGGATGGCGCACCACGTCCGCGCCGGAAAACTCCACAAACGCAACATTTTTGAGTTTCCCCAGCACTTCGGTCGCCTGCAAAAGTCCGCTTTCTTTTTTGTTGGGCAGGTCGATTTGGGACAGGTCGCCGTTTACAATCATTTTGGAACCGATGCCCATGCGCGTTAAAAACATACGCATTTGCGCGGGGAGCGTGTTTTGCGCTTCGTCCAAAATAATGAACGCTTTTTCCAGCGTGCGTCCGCGCATGTACGCCAGCGGGACGATTTCCAAAATGTTGTTATATTTAAGCGAGTTGAATTTTTCCATACCGAGCATGGAATAAAACGCGTCGTAAATCGGGCGGAGGTACGGGTCCACTTTTTCTTCGATGTTGCCCGGCAGGAAGCCGAGCTTCTCGCCCGCTTCCACAATCGGCCGCGTGACGACGATCCGTTCCGTCAGTCCCAGTTCGAGCGCGCGCAGCGCGCATGCGCAGGCCAAAAACGTTTTGCCCGTGCCGGCGGGGCCGGAGGAGATGACGAGGTCGTGGTCAAAGACGGCTTCGATATATTTTTTCTGGTTTTCGCTGCGGGCTTCCACGGGCCGGGCGTGTTCGGGGCGGAAAACGATGTTATCTGCAAACGGGCGCGTATCTTTTACAAGCGCAAGCTGTTTTTTTTCGTCCGACAGGGCCAAATCTTTCTGCAGTTTGGCAAGCGCTTTGTCCACGCGGGAGTTGGTGCCTTTGACGGACAGTTCCGCTCCGCCGCCGTCTTCATCGTATTTAACGAAAACGGTTACTTTAAAATTTTTTTCAAGCGCGCGGATGTTGCGGTCCTGTATGCCGAGCGCAATTAAAATTTCATCCTGGTTTTTAAGTTTAAGCGTTTTAATCATCTTTTCCCCCGGCGGGCATTCTCAGCCAGCCTAAAAGCCTTTTGTTCCGTACCGCCCGTGCGCCGTCCGCGCGGCGGACAACCGACAGCGAAGCATGCGCCGAAAACGAGTTTTGCTGTATATATTCTACTTTATCCGCTTCCGCTTTGGCGACTACCGCCACATGCCCGTACGGGTTATACCACGCGCGGCCGAAGACGAGGATATCCCCTTTTTGCGGCAGTGTTTTGCCGCCGTTTTTATATTGCAGGAGCCCGCGCCGTTGATTGAGTCCGCCGTCCGGGACGGCCGCGTCAAAAAAAGAAAACGCATGGCCGTATGTGTCCGGCATGCGGTGGTTGTAATGTTGCAAATAATACCGTTTGACAAATTCCACGCATTGGTATTTCAGGCCGATGTTGTAGCCGTCCGGGGTGAGGTTGCGCCCGTGGGAAGAAAGGGGAAAGCCGTTGCCGTATACAGTAATGCCGTCCAGCGCGGCGACGGGTCGTCCGGCCGGAGCGTAAAGCAGCACTCCGGTGCCCAGCAGGCAGGCCAGGCAAATAAAAAAGCCCAAGCGCAGGGCGGCAGAAGCCGTTATTCCCGGTGCTTGGGCCTTTTTTGAAAACAGCATTAGAACTTATTTTTTCCGCGCGGGATAACGACAATGCCCGACGGGTCGATATAGTACTTTTGCGAATCGGCCTCTTGATTGATGCCGATGGTCTGTTTGGCGGCGATGGTGTTAAAGCGGTCCATAATCACTTTTTTAAGTTTTGCGCCCGCTTTAATTTCGCAGTTATCCATAATCACGCAGCCTTCCAGCTCCGCGCCTTCGCCGATGGTTACGCTGTCGCTGATGACGCAGTTTTTAATTTTGGCTTTCGGGTGGATGACGCAGCCGTCGCCTACGATGGAGTTCGTTAGCGTTCCGCCCAAGAATTTGCTGGCGGGTACGCGGTTAAGCGTGGTGTTAATCGGCCAGGCGGGGTTGTTTAAATCCAGCTTGGGTTTGGGGCCCAACAGGTCCATGTTGGTCTGCCAGAAGGATTCGATGGTGCCCACGTCGCGCCAGTAGCCTTGTTCTTCGTAGCTTTTGGCTCCGGGGAGCGTTTGGCTTTGGAAGTCGTAGGCGAAGGTGCGGTAGTCCGTTAAAATTTTAGGCAGGATGTGTTTGCCGAAGTCCAGCGCGGGCACGTCGCAAAAGCGTTTTTGCAATACTTTAAGCAGTACGTCCGTGTTGAAAATATAGTTGCCCATGGATGCATACGCCGCTTTGGGGTTGCCCGGAATCGGTTTGGGATTGGCGGGTTTTTCGTCAAACTGCACGATGCGGCCCGTATCGTCCGTCCCCAGCACGCCAAACGCGGTGGCTTGTTCAATGGAAACGGTGTTGGCTGCCACGGTTACGTCGGCTTTGTTTTTTAAGTGGAAATCCACCATCTGCCGCACGTCCATGCGGTAAATATGGTCCGCCCCGAAGATAGCCACCAAATCGGGCGCGAAGTCTTTTACCAGATTGATGTTTTGGCGTACGGAGTCGGCCGTGCCGCGGTACCAAATTTCACCCAGGCGCATTTGCGGCGGCACGCAGGTTAAAAAATGGTCCGACACGATACCTTCCGACCGCCATGTGGTGCGCAGGTATTCAATTAAACTTTGGGACAGGTACTGCACCAGCACATACGACGAAAAAATGCCGGAATTGACAAAGTTGGAAAGCACAAAATCCACGATTCTGTACTTGCCGCCGAACGGCACGGAAGGCTTGGAGCGGTCTTTCGTCAGCGGATAGAGCCGTTCCCCTTTGCCCCCGGCCATAATCATGCCGAGTATTTTCATAAGTTTCCCCTTTAGTTTGTTATTCGGAGCCTAACGGAAGTTGTTTGTTTAACGCTTCAAACGCTTCCCAGGACCACGGCATTTTTTCCGCCACGATTTTGGCGATTTCGTCCGCATAAACGCGGATTTCTTTTTGCGCGTGTTTGTCCATGCGTAAGCACAGGAAGTTGAACAAACTTCTGGCGTTTACGCTCCAGTAAAATTGGGTGTATTGGCAGACGGGGAGTACGCCGCGCGCCATTTCGCGCGCCACGCCGGCTTCAATCAGTTTGTGGTAAGCGGCGTAAGAGGCTTCCACGCTGTCTTCGTAAATTTTACGAAGGGCGGCGTTGTCCAGCTGCGAGTCG
>JAUNWB010000271.1 GCA_030540535.1 Elusimicrobiales bacterium | reverse complement strand
GGTGCATAAAAAGCCCGCAAGGACGGCCACCAAATACCCCACGGCATAAAATACCACGCTGTGCATGTTGGCGAGCGCCAGCAAAAGCACCAGGCCCGACACCCCAAACGGAATGCCGGAAGCCACGTGGAACGCCGCCACCACCGCGCCGCCGCACGCCGCACCGATACACGCCGCCACAAACGGCCTAAAAAGCGGCAGCGTTACGCCGTAAATAAGCGGCTCGCCAATCCCCATCAGTCCAACGGGAAGCGCGTTACGGATAAGCGTTTTAAAACGGGGATTTTTGGTTTTAAACAGCACGGCAAACGCCGCCCCTACCTGCCCCGCACCGGCCATACACAAAATGGGAAAAAGCGGATTGGAACCCAGCGTATCCATGAGCTGCTGGTGAATAGGCACCAAACTTTGGTGAATGCCAAGCATAACAAGCGGTAAGAACATCCCGCCCAGCAAAGCGCCCACCAACACGCCGCCGCGCGAGAGCATGCTCTGCGTCAGGTCGGAAAGTCCCGCCGACAGCCATCCGGCCAGCGGCTGAATTAAAACGAGCGACAGCGGACCAACGATTAAAATGGTAAGCATGGGCGTTAAAAACATTTCCATGCTGCCTTTAATGGAATTACGAAGTTTTTTCTCCAGCCAGCTGCCCACCCAGCAAACCAGCAGCACGGCCAAAACGCCCCCTTTGCCCGGCACAAAAGACGCGCCGAACAACGTTACATTCGCCAAAGAAGGCGTATTTAAAATCCCGGCAAACGCCAGGCCCAGCGCCGGAGAACCGCCAAATTCTTTATTGGCGTTGTAACCCACAATCGCACTTAAATAAAAGAAAATGCCTCTGCCCAAAATTTCCAACAGGGCCACCGCATTGGGGTCGTTTACCAACAATGTTTTAGATAAAATATTTCCGATACCGATAATCAGCCCGCACCCGATATACGCCGGAATCAGAGGCAAAAAGATATTGCCGATTTTACCGCAAGCCCGGCTGATGGGGCTTGAATACTTGCGTTTGACGGCGGCTTTGGATTCGGCGGCGAAATCATCCGGGCGGAGTTTTACGCCCGCGCGCGGTTTGCCGTCCAAGGTATTAAAATTGTGCCGCTCGTTAAAATAAGCCGCCAATTTAGTGGAAACGGACGGCCCCACAATCAGCTGATGCTGTACGCCGGAATAAAAATAGCCGGCCACGTCCTGCACGCGGCGCAGCGCTTCCACGTCCACCAGGGCTTCATCTTTGACCGTAAAGCGCAGGCGCGTCATACAGCAGCCCAGCGCGGAAATGTTATCCGCACCGCCGGCCGCCGCCAGGATTTTTTTGTACATGTATTGTAAATCAGCGGGCATCGGAGGCCTCCGTCGAAACAAATTCCCATTCGCCGCGGGCGGCGTTATAGCGTTCCATGCGGCCGTCGTCTATATGGAAATAAAAACCTTCCAATTTTAAGTCCCGGGAAGCGACGTCCTGCGCCACAAAATCGATGGATTGCAAATGGGCCAGCTGGTCAAGCACGTTATTTTTTACGGCTTCTTCCAACGTATTACCTCGGTAACAGGTGTGGGTACGGTCCAACCATGCCCGGAGTTCGGGCGGCAGCTCTTCCAGATGTTTTAATTTGGCTACGGCGTTACAATCGCTGTGACCTAAAATAACGATGTTTTGCACCTGCAGATTTTTTACCGCAAACCGCAAGGAAGCCACCATCGAAAAATCGTCTTTATCAATTTGGTTGAGCATATTGCGGTGGACGCAGATATGGCCGTCGTTGGTATCAAAAATAGCTTCGGGGCAGACGCGGCTGTCAAAACAGCTTACCACCATGGAATGGGGATTTTGAGTATCGGCAATCTGTTCGGCATGGATAGCACAAAACCCTTTGCGAACGGGATTGCCGTTAAAAAAATTGCGGTATCCGGCGAGCAACTGCCGCATACCTTCATTGGAGGAAAGATTTTGTTCCATATTTTTATTATAGCAGTTTGGGAGAAAGGATATTTTACACACAAAAAAACCGCGCTCGTAAGCGCGGCTTTTTAAAAAAGCGTTTTATTCCCACGGCTTGGGGCGGACCGGGCAAAACAGTGCTTTGGTTTTTTTAAGCCATATCCGTTGGCCGTCCGTCAGCGTTCCGCTTAACCGGTTTGAAAGAACAACGCAAACGTCTTCCGTTCCAGAAAGGACATAAGGCATAGGATAATTTTCCGAATCCCGGCGGCCCGTATAAATAGATGCGCCTTTTTTATCCGCAACCAACCGGGCAAAATGATGTCCGCTTTCATCCGTTGCTTCCGACACAATATACAAAAACGTACGATTAGAAACTTTTTCTAAACCGAAAGAGGAAAGAATCGTTTGCACCAATTCCGTTTTACGGTCGATGTCGTGGCGCACGGACAATTTTTCAAGCAAATTATCGGCCAGCCCTTTTTTATCGCCTTCATAAAAAGAAGCATATATGGACAACAATCTTTTTAACCCGTCTGTTTCACCCTTTTTTGCAGTAGCGA
>JAUNWB010000270.1:1756-2517 GCA_030540535.1 Elusimicrobiales bacterium | reverse complement strand
CGCCCAAGGCCGGCACCAAGGCCACCTACGAATCGCTCCCCCACTTCCCCGGCGTGGTCGAACTCGCCCTCTTCGGCAAAACGTGTCGTGTCCTCTTCTTCGCTCCGGAAGAACAGAAGGCCGACGTGGAAGCGCTCTTGGCATCCTACCCCTTTGCCACCGCACAGGTGCACTATCGCCCGGAAGCGGAGTTGCGGGAGCTCTTTGGACTCACGGAAACGCCGGAGGGGCCCACCTTCGCGGCCTTCTATGGCGGCAAACGCATGTGGCAAGGTAATCCACTCGATGTGCCCCCCGTCTTGGCCCGACTCGCAAAGGCAGATGAAGATGCCGCCCCGAAAGCCTTGGCGCTCTTGAAGGAACAACTCCAGGAGCGCAAGGACTTCGCCAAGGCCCTCACCGCCGCTGACCAGGGCAACCCCACCCTCCGTCAACTGCAGAAGCTCTATTCGGATGCCCCCTCCGATGCCCAGCAGGCCGATGCCGTCTATCTCCTCTTTGATGCCCTCCGCGAGGCAAACAAGTTGGACGTCGCCAAAAACTTCCTCTCCAACATGACGCTTCAGAATGCCAATACCGTCCCGAGGCGCACCCCCTCCGGTCTGCGCACCCTGCAGGCGTTGGAGACGGTCCTCAACGAGTGGCCGGAACTTGCCGAAGCCTCCCTCGCCGCCCGTAGCACCCTCTGGGCCGCACGCGCAGAGACTCTCTCCAAGACTGACCCCCTTGCAGCAGAAGCTGCCTATCTTCTGGCCGCACGC
>JAUNWB010000270.1:0-1746 GCA_030540535.1 Elusimicrobiales bacterium | reverse complement strand
GATGACCTTCGCCGTTCGGCCCTCACTGTCAGCGTTCCGGCGCTGCGCTATCAGCGTTTGTTAAAACGTCAACCCACACTCCCTGCGAGGTAACACATGAAAAAATCCCTCTTCGCTCTGGGCATCTTCGCCATGGCGGCTTCTTCGTTTGCCGCCAATCCGCGTTTCTTTGCCACAGAGCCCGCAAATAAATGGACCGATGCCTGGCCGCTCGGCAACGGACGCCTCGGCGCCCTCGTCTTCGGGCAGATCGGAAAGGAAACCCTCGAGCTCAACGAGACCTCCATTTGGGCGCCGCCGCAGGACATCCCCGTCAATGAAAACGGCCCGGAAATCCTCAAGCAAATCCGCGAATTGCTCCTCACCGATAAGCCCCATGCCGCGGAGCAAATGACGCAGAATCAGTTCCTCATGGCTGCCGAAAAGGTCTCCTCTTATCAACCCCTCGCCACCCTCACGATCGACCACAAGGGGCAGGGCGACGTCTCGGCCTACAATCGCGAGATCGTCCTGCCCGAGGGTTACGTGAAGACCACCTACACGCAGGGCGGCACCGCTTACACCCGCACCGCGTGGGCCGACAGCAATGCCGATGTGCTCGTCTTCGACTACAAGGCCGAGAATGGCACGCTCAACTTCACGGTGAATGCAAATCGTCAGGGCGCAACCGTGAAGGTCCTGGGCAATAACAAGCTCCACCTCTCCGGCTCCACCGGCAACAAGGGCGTGGCCTACGACATGGTCCTCGAAGTGAAGGTCAAGGGCGGCAAGGTGGCTCCCGAAGGCAATGGCATCGCTGTCACCGGCGCCTCCGCTGCGACCATCCGCGTGGCGGCCCGCACCGACTACAACTTCAAGGATCCCACGAAGCCCCTCACGCGCAATCGTCTGAGCGCCTGCCAGAAGGACCTCTCGGGCAAGGCCAACCTCGCCGCCCACGCCAAGAAGTTCGCGGCGAAGTTCAATCAGTCCTACGTGACGATTCCTTACAGCTACACCGAGAATCCGAAGTCGGTCCAGCAGCTCCTCAACGAAGCCAAGTCCACGAAGAAGATCTCCAACGACCTCCTCGTGCTCTACTATGATTATTGCCGTTACCTCATCCTCTCGGCCTCCCGCAAGGGCGGCATGCCCGCCAACCTCCAGGGCATCTGGAACCCCCTCATGAATCCTCCGTGGGATTCCGACTTCCACCTCGATATCAACCTCTCGATGTTCTACTGGCCCGCGCCGCAGTGGGGCCTCTATGAGGAAATGGAGCCGATGGTCTCCTTCGCCGAAATGGGCTTCAAGGCCAGCGAACCCATCGCTAAGAAGATGCTCGGTGTGCCCGAAGGTGGCTTCATGGTCACCTCCACCGATGCGTGGGGCTATGCCGTGCCCTTCCGCCTCCCGTGCTGGGGCATGTACGTCGTCGGCGGCGCATGGCTCCTGCAGGATGCTGAGCGCGCGTGGTATGTGAGCCACGATCCCGAGCTCCGCAAGCGTCTCCTCCCGCTCTTCAAGTCGCAGGCCACCTTCTACAAGCACTGGATGATCCGCAACAAAGAAGGCAAGCTCGCCTCCGGCCCCGTCGTCTCCCCCGAGAACTCCTATCGTGGCGCCGATGGCAATGCCGCGGTTGACCTCGGCCCTGCCCACGAACAGGAGCTTATCCAGGCCACCCTCAAGAGCATCCTCGCCATCAACCCGAAGGACAAGCTCGCCAACGATCTCCTGAAGGACCTCGCCCTTCCGAAGATTGCC
>JAUNWB010000269.1 GCA_030540535.1 Elusimicrobiales bacterium | reverse complement strand
AAATTTGCGTTGCCAGTTGCCCGAGGAAGTACTGCTAGGTACGCCGAGAGGCAAGGGAACGCAAAGTTAGCCAAATATGGAAAATGGTTGCCCTAATAAGCAACAACGGATAAGAAATCTCTTTCTTATCCGTTGTGCGTAAAACGTCAGTTAACATCAGCCGTTATAATTACATCTGCCGTTTTTTGACTTTCATCCTCGCTATCGCCTGCTTAATCTCCATCTCCGCAAGTTCAAAGTCGATATCGGCGTCTTTGTTGGACAGCGACGCTTTGGCCGCTTTAATCTTCTGCTTTTCGGCCTCTTCATCAATTTCGTCCGCCAGCGACGCGCTTTCGGCAAACACGTTTACCACATCGTTGAGAACTTCCACAAAGCCCCCCAGCGCGGCAAACGCTTCTTCTTTCCCGTCCTTTTTATAACGCAGGGAACCCATCCCCAGCTGCACAATCGTTTTGACGTGCCCGGGCAAAATACCCATCTCCCCCAGCAAGGCGGGCAGGATAACCATGTCCACCTGCAGGTCCGAGATAAGCTGTTTTTCCGGCGTAATTAAGTTAAGGGTCAGTTTTTTAGGCATAGCTTACTCTTTATCTTTTACCTGTTCGTATTTGGCAAGCACGTCTTCAATGCCGCCGCACATGTAGAAGCAGGATTCCGGGATATGGTCGTACTCGCCGTTTACGATGCCCTTAAAGGCTTTAATCGTATCGGCCAGTTTGACGTATTTACCCGGATAGCCGGTAAACTGTTCCGCCACCGAGAACGGCTGCGACAGGAATTTTTGGATTCTTCTGGCGCGGGCCACGGTCTTTTTGTCTTCGTCGGACAGTTCGTCCATACCCAAAATGGCGATAATGTCCTGCAAGTCTTTGTATTTCTGCAGTACTTTGCGCACGCTTTGGGAAACGTCGTAATGTTCCTGGCCGATGATGCGCGGATCCAAAATGCGGGACGTGGAATCAAGCGGGTCCACGGCCGGGTAAATACCCAAGCTGGCGATTTGGCGCGAAAGCACGGAAGTGGAGTCCAGGTGCGTAAACGTGGCGGCCACGCCGGGGTCGGTCAAGTCGTCGGCGGGTACGTATACGGCCTGAATGGACGTAATGGCGCCTTTTTTGGTGGACGTAATACGTTCCTGCAGGTTGCCGATTTCGGTGTTCAAGGTCGGCTGGTAACCGACGGCCGAAGGCATACGCCCCAAGAGGGCGGACACTTCGGAGTTGGCCAGCACGAAGCGGAAAATGTTATCCAAGAACAGCAGGGTGTCCTGCCCTTTTACGTCGCGGAAGTATTCCGCCTGCGTAAGAGCAGTCAGAGCCACTTTGGCGCGCGCGCCTGGCGGTTCGTTCATCTGACCATAGACCAGCACCGTTTTATCGAGTACGGAGCTGCCGTCGGACAGTTTGGATTCGCTCATTTCCAGCATCAAATCGTTGCCTTCGCGGCTTCTTTCCCCCACACCGCCGAAGACGGAGCTGCCGTGGTGTTCGCGCGCCACGTTGTTAATAAGCTCCATAATAAGCACGGTCTTGCCTACGCCCGCGCCGCCGAACAGACCCACTTTACCGCCTTTCATGTACGGGGCGATAAGGTCGATTACTTTAATACCCGTTTCAAAAATTTCCGGGGTGGGGTTCTGGTCTTCCAAAGAGGGCGGATCGCGGTGAATGGGCATGTGCATGGCGGCGGAAATATCGCCTTTATGGTCCTGCGGTTTGCCCAGCACGTTCATCAGGCGGCCGAGGCACGCTTCGCCCACGGGAACCTGCAAAGGAGCCCCGGTATCCACGGCTTTGGCGCCGCGCTGAAGGCCGTCCGTGCTTTCCAAAGACACGCAGCGTACGATGCCGTCACCCATTTGCTGGGCCACTTCGGCTACGATCTTAGCGCCGCCTTCCATTTCGATTTCGACGGCGTTTTCAATGGCGGGGAGGTGTTGCTGTTCAAACTGCACGTCCACCGCCGCGCCGATAACTTGAATTACTTTTCCAGTCTTCATAATTTTCCTGTATTGTTAACCGTTAAGGGCGTTGGCCCCGTTGACGATATCCAAAATTTCGTTGGTAATGCCCGCCTGGCGCACTTTGTTTAGTTTTACACCCAAAGCGTTCACAAGCTCCCCGGCGTTCTTGCTGGCGGCGTCCATGGCGTTCATGGTAGCGGCCAGGTTGGCGGCCTGGGATTCCAGCAAAATGCGGTACATGTTGGCTTTGAACAAACGCGGAACCAAAATATCGAAAATTTCTTTGATTCCCGGTTCAAACACAAAATCGCTTTCTTCGCGTTCGTTTTTGATGTTTTCAAAATCAAACGGTAAAAGTTTTTGTTCCACCAAGTTTTGGCTGGCAAGCGACTTAAAATCGTTGTAAATAAGCGTTACCGAGCCGAGTTTGTCTTTCAAAAACGCTTTCATTACCGCTTCGCCCAACAGTTCCGCATGCGCATACGACACTTTGGGGAAAATCCCCACGCTTTCGTACGCGATATGCAGGTTGGGCATTTTCAAACGGGCGAAGA
>JAUNWB010000268.1 GCA_030540535.1 Elusimicrobiales bacterium | reverse complement strand
TCGCGAGGGCTTTAAGTGGGATACGTTGGCGCACCGTCTGCGGGAGCTGGCCTTCCTGAATGG
This sequence comes from Elusimicrobiales bacterium, assembly GCA_030540535.1. Classification (GTDB taxonomy): domain Bacteria; phylum Elusimicrobiota; class Elusimicrobia; order Elusimicrobiales; family Elusimicrobiaceae; genus Avelusimicrobium. The sequence continues at coordinate 2,483 of JAUNWB010000268.1, read as the reverse complement.
GGGCGTGCGCATCACGTTGACGGATAATTGCTCGGAGGTGAAGCACCAGGAGAGCTTCCACTACGAGGGCGGCATCCGCGAATATGTCGCCTACATCAACAAGAGCAAGACGGCCCTTCACGATGTCATCTACATCACGGGCACGGGCAGCACCAAGTATGGCGAAATCGCAGTGGAAGTGGCCATGCAGTATACCGACGTCTACTCGACGATCGAGTGCTCCTACTGCAACAACATCAACACGATCGAAGGCGGCACGCACCTCACGGGCTTCCGCACGGCCCTCACGGCAACGGTCAATAAATACATCGCCGATAACAAGCTGGGCAAGAAGGCCGATGCCGTCCTCACAGGTGAAGACATCCGCGAGGGGCTGACGGTGGTGGTGTCGGTGAAGATTCCGCAGCCGCAGTTTGAGGGGCAGACGAAGACGAAGCTGGGCTCCGATGTGGCAGGCCTGGTGCAATCGATTGTCTCTTCCAAGCTCGCCGACTTCTTTGCAGAGAATCCCTCGGTGGCGCGGGCGATTATCGAGAAGGCGGTGCTGGCGAGTCAGGCCCGCGAGGCGGCCCGCAAGGCGCGCGAAAGCACGCGCCGCAAGGGCGCCTTGGAAGGCGGCGGCCTGCCGGGCAAGCTCGCCGATTGTTCCAGTCGCGACCCGGCCGAGAGCGAGCTCTTCCTCGTGGAGGGTGACTCTGCAGGCGGTTCGGCCAAGGATGGGCGGGACCGTCGCATCCAGGCGATTCTCCCGCTGCGTGGCAAGGTGCTGAATGTGGAGAAGGCGCGCATCGACAAGATGCTGGATAACAACGAAATCCGCTCCCTGATCACGGCCATCGGCGGCGGCTTCGGCACGGAGGAGTTCGACCTCGCCAAGGTGCGTTACCACAAGGTCATCATCATGACGGATGCGGACGTGGACGGCGCGCACATCCGCACGCTCCTGCTCACCTTCTTCTTCCGGCAGATGCCGAAGCTCATCGAGAATGGCTTCGTCTACCTCGCCCAGCCGCCGCTCTACCAGATCAAGCGCGGCAAGAAGTCGGAATATGTGGCCAACGATGAGGCGCTCGAGCGTCGACTGCTCCTGAGCTGCGACAGCCTGAGCTTCGTGCGCGCCGATGGTTCGGAGATTTACCTGGAGCACTTCACGCACTTCCTGGAGGTGGCGCTGGAAGTGGAAGCGACGCTGAGCAGCATCCGTCTGCGGGGCGTGGACACGGCGGAGTATCTGAAGAGCTACGATCCCGCGACGGGTGAGTTCGCCCGCTACATGGCGGTGATTGGCTCGGGCGACCGCGCGAAGTTCCTCTTCCCGAAGGATGATGCCGCGCTCGAAGCGGCCCGTGCGGAAGCCGAGGCGACGTTGGGCGAAGCGATCGACCTCTCGATGTATCGGGTCTCGGAATACGCGCCGAAGCAGCTGCACGCCTTCCAGTGGATGGAAGTTTTCCGGGCGCAGCGGCTGCGGGATGAGTTCCGGGCGCTTCTGGCGCTCAATCTCGGCTTCCGGCCCTCGCACTTCTATGGCGATGGCACCCCGCTTGGTGAACTGCGCGATGGCAATCGCCCGCCGGTTCCGATCACCAGTCTTGAGCAGCTCATCGCGGAAGTCCGCCAGCGGAGCCGCCGTGGCGTTGAGATTCAGCGCTACAAAGGCCTCGGCGAGATGGATGCGCAGCAGCTCTTTGACACGACGATGAACCCCGAAACGCGCCGTATGCTGCAGGTGAAAATCGAGGATGCCATCGCCGCGGACGAAACGTTCCGCCTGCTCATGGGCGAAGACGTGGAGCCTCGCCGCAAGTTTATCGAAGACAACGCGCGGAACGTGAAAAATCTCGACTTCTAACCGAATCTTCCAAAGGAGTTTGTTATGCCGAACCTTACGATTCTGACGGGCGAAGAACAGGGCAAGACCTACGCATGGCAGGAAAATGCCATCCGCATCGGGCGCAACGCCGCCAATGACTTCGTGGTCTCCAATGCCTCCGTGTCAAGCGAACACTGCGTCATCGAGCCCTATGGCGTCGGTGGCTGGCGTATCAAGGACCTGGACTCCACCAACGGCACCCGCGTCAACAACACCCGCGTGACCATGGCCACGCTGCATCGCAACGATGTCATCTCCCTCGGCGATGTGGCGGTTTCCATCCTGGGCGACGACCTGGAAGAGAGCGAGGCCGATGCGATGGAGAGCGCCGATAGCATCCCTCGCACCACCATCGTCATGCGCCAGCCGGTCGACCGCAAGGGCGCCCAGAACGTGGAAGGCTTCAGCAAGAAGTCGGAAAGCAAGCGCTTGCTCAACATCATCATCGGCGCGGCCATTCTCATCGTTGTCGCGCTGGTGATTCTCATCGTCATCAATCTCTGAGGACGCGCCCCCTTGATGGCTCGCCGCGGCTTCACCCTCATTGAACTGCTGATCGTCCTGACGGTCCTGGCAGTGATGATGGTTATCGTCATCCCCTCCTTCGGGA
>JAUNWB010000267.1 GCA_030540535.1 Elusimicrobiales bacterium | reverse complement strand
AGCTTAATATCCTTACCGTCAGCTACTGTATAACCTTCCGGAGTCTGGCGTCTGTAATAGATAGTAAAAGTACCACTCTTCTTTGCAGTAATCAGCAGTGGTGTACAATCGGCTTTTGCTGTATATTCGCCCTTATGCGGGTCAGCTCCGTCAATGCGAATCTGAATATTATTGGTATATGATATATCACCAATTGTTGCAGCAGTATTGCCAACCTTACCAAGGAATTCTGTTTTTACCGTGATAGCAGCATCATCACTATACACTGCACCTGCTGCAACAGATGTGCTTGCATCTACAGTAAACTTTGTAGTATTTTCAGCTACAGGCGGCAATGTCGGAGCCTGTGTTACATTCGGTGTTGCTGTTACCGCCGGTGTCGGAGTTGGCGCATTTGTCGGCGCTGCCGGATTTACAATATAAATATTGGCACCCTCTGCTCCTGTTACCGTACCGATTGATACGGTATACTCTGTTGCCGGATCTCCTGTCACAGTTTCTGTCGGCTTTTCTGTTTCCGGCACCTTTGTTACATTCTCTGTCGGCTTTTCTGTATCAACCGGCTGGGATACTGTAAATGTGTCTGCAATTGGTTTCATACCTGTTTCTCCATCTACACTGTTCCATACCATAACCTTATCACCGACTGCGGCATCCACCGTAACCGGAAAACTTGCTGCATTCGTGATCTTGACCTCACTCAGCGCATCACCGTCCGCATACTTTGCCACGATAATTGCCGCGCTGTCATAGCCATCGATCTTACTAACGGTCACCCTGCCGTCCGAATAAGAGAATGGCGCAGCATCCGCAGCAAAGACGCAAAGTCCGCTGAAGGATGATACCAGCATTGATGCTGAAATCAAGGCACTTGTTAATGCTTTTTTCTCCATATTCTCACTCCTCCTGATAATAATTATAAATATATAGTATAATTATACAACATTTCTCAGGATAGTGCAACTGATTTTTTATCACTTTTTACATAACCCTTGCCTAAATATGGTTAATTTGCATTTCCCATCGGTCTTTCCTCCGGATTCCGCGGCAGACGCATACCACCCTGACCGCCTCTGCCGCCAAAGCCGCCTGCTGCCGATCCCATTACCGTAAGCGCGGACTGTATTTCTCCCGATACGGCTTCTGTACCGTCAACATATACCGTATAGGCTTCACCTGCCGCAAGCTCCGCCGAGGAGAACATGATGTGTCCAGCATTCTTGTTTACCTTATAGCTGCAGACCTCTTGCCCGCTGCTGCTTTTGATTGTAATCTCTGAACCGTTCGCTGCGGTTATATAGGCTGAGATCACATTCTGCGCCGAAGCCTCCGACGGATTTTCGATCATGCCCGCTGAGCTTACCGCGATTACGGTGCCGCCGTTGATTTCAAACAATCCATCATGATCCAGCGCACTGTCACCGCCCATTTCCGGTCCGTCAACAATAACGCTGCCGCCGCTGATAATCAGCGAGCCGTTGGAATCGATCCCATCCCCCTGCGCATTAATATAAATGTCGCCGCCGCTGATCTCAATATGATGCTCGGCGCTTACCTCCGTTGCTTCAGCTCTGCCGCCCATGCCGCCGCGGTGCATCATTCCCGCTTCGTCCGCCGGACGCTCGAGCGGCTGCCGATCCGGCTCTCCCTCCATCGGTTCGGGGCGTATTCCGCCTTCCGGGCTTTCGGGCATCTGTAACCCCTGCTCACCTTCCATTGCTCCGGGACGTATTCCGTCTTCCGGTCTTTCGGGCGGCTGCATACCGCCGCCAAAGCCCATACCATCACCGCCGGCATTGAATCCGTCATCACTTGCAATGACATCAATATCACCGCCGCTGATCGTCATGATCCGCTTGGTTTCAATACCCTCCGTTGATTTTTTAATATCAATCTTTCCACCGCTGATATTGACATCCTCCATGCCCTTAATACCCTTTTTCTTGTCGGACGTGAGCGTCAATGTTCCGCCGGATATATTCAGCTCCGAATCACACTTTACGCAGGTATCGTTAGAATTAATCGTAACTTCGCCGCCGGATATATCCAGCATCCATCCGGCTTTTATTCCCTTTGAGGAAGTGTCCTCCGTGTCCTCATCCGCCGGCTCACCGGTCGGCTCCGGTTCTGATGTGATTCTTCCGGCTCTGCCGCCCATGCCGAACATAGGGGTGTCTGTAACTGTCACCTCTCCGGTACATTCAACGCTGATACTGCCATCGGTAATATCCAGAATGCTCTCCGATTGAATTCCATCGCCGCCGGCTGTGATGCTTACACTGCCGCCGTTAACTTCCGCAGTATCATTCACATGAATGCCGTCATTGACAGCGGTTATATTCACAGCTCCACCGCTGATCTCAAAATCATCCTTTGCGGATATTCCGTTATGCACATTTCCGTTTACCGTAAGACTGCCGTTTCCATCGATCTCAAGATCTGTCTTTGAGTGAATACACGCGTTTGTTTCGGCACTTTCGCTGTATTCTCCGCCGTCCGAAAGCCTATTGTTTGTGCCGTCCTCCAGCGTAATATACACCTTATCTGCTTCTGATACATAAATAGC
>JAUNWB010000266.1 GCA_030540535.1 Elusimicrobiales bacterium | reverse complement strand
CCATTGAGAAGCCGCAGACGAAAGGGGGCAAGAATGGATCAACCGAATTTGGAAGGATTTACGAAGAACGCCGTGCGCGTGTTGCGTCAGGCGCAGGTGGAAGCACGTGCGTTGCACCACGACTATGTGGGCACAGAGCATGTGGTGCTGGCATGTGTGGACGTGGAATGCTCGGCGCAGAAGACGTTGCAGAGCTTTGATGTGTCGGCCGATGATTTGCGTGCACGGATTGAAGCGCAGGCGAGTCGTGGTGGGGTGGCTGAAAACCCTGAGGCGTTGCCGTGGTCGCAACGCGCACTGAAGATTTGCGAGATGGCCCGGATGATCGCGGAGTCGCGTGGAATGCCGGGTGTGAACACGCTCTGCCTGCTCTTTGCGGTGGTGTCGGATGGCGAAGGCCTGGGGGCTTTGGTGCTCCGGCAGGTGAAGGTGACGGTGCAGACGTTGGAGCGCTTCATGCCGCAGACGGATACCACTGAGCCGAAGGAAAGCGCTGAGCCCCCGCAGGAGCCGGAGCGCCCCGGAGCTACGCCTTCGCGCGAGTCGGCCCAGGGCACCACAAAGACGCCCGCCCTGGATACCTTTGGTCGTGACCTGACCGCCCTGGCGGAACAGGGGAAGATGGACCCCGTGATCGGTCGCGATGCGGAGTTGCGCCGTTTGGTGCAGATTCTCTGCCGCAGGAGCAAGAACAACGCAGTGTTGATTGGCGAAGCGGGCGTGGGCAAGACGGCCGTTGTGGAAGGTCTGGCGCAGGCGATTGCTGCAGGCGAAGTGCCCGAAGCGATGCTCGGCAAGCGCGTGATTGCGTTGGACATGGCCCTCCTGGTGGCCGGCACGCAGTATCGCGGACAGTTTGAAGAACGTCTGAAGCGGGTGATCGATGAGGTCGCCCGGAGCGGGAAGATCATTCTCTTCCTGGATGAATTGCACACGATCGTGGGCGCAGGTGGCTCGGAAGGGGCCATGGATGCGGCGAACATCATCAAGCCTGCCTTGGCTCGTGGCGAGTTCCAGTGCATCGGTGCGACCACGTTGAATGAATATCGCAAGGGCATTGAGAAGGATGCTGCGCTGGAGCGTCGTTTCCAGACGGTGATGGTGGATGAACCCACCCAGGCGCAGGCGATTATGATTCTGAAGGGCATTGCCTCGAAGTATGCCGAACACCATGGCGTGCGTTACACGCCTGAGGCGTTGGAAGCGGCTGTGCGCCTCACGGCCCGTTACCTGCCGGCGCGTCAACTCCCCGACAAGGCGATTGATGCGATTGACGAGACGGGTTCCCGTCTGCGCCTCTCGGCCGCGATGCGTCCCGCGCCTTTGCGCAAGATGGAGGCCACGGCAAAGAACTATCGCAAGCTGAAGGAAGCCGCCATCGCCCGCGATGATTATGACACCGCTGCCAAACTCCGCGATAAGGAGACGACCGCCAATGAGGCCTTTGAGGAGGCGCTCAAGGCGTGGCAACTCAAGCAGAGCGGCAAGCCCATTGCCGTGACCGAGGCTGCCATTGCTGAGACCATTGCCACGATGACGGGTGTGCCCGTGCAGCAGATGACCGAGGGTGACCGTCAACGCGTCCTGGCGCTGGAGAGCGAACTCAATGCACAGGTGATTGGTCAGCCCGAAGCGGTGAGCTCAGTGGCACGCGCCTTGCGTCGGGCCCGCGTGGGGATGAAGGATCCTGCGCGCCCGATCGGTTCCTTCCTCTTCCTGGGGCCGAGTGGCGTGGGCAAGACGTTGCTGGCCAAGATGATTGCACAGGGGCTCTTTGGCGATGCCAAGGCGTTGATTCAGCTCGACATGAGCGAGTACATGGAAAAGCACACGGTGAGCCGCCTTGTGGGGTCGCCGCCCGGTTATGTGGGCCACGAGGAAGGCGGTCAGCTCACGGAGCGTGTGCGTCGTCGCCCTTACTCGGTGGTGCTCTTCGATGAGATCGAAAAGGCCCACCCCGATGTCACCAACATGCTGCTGCAGATCCTCGAAGAGGGTTGCCTCACCGATGGTCTGGGGCGTCGGGTGGACTTCCGCAATACGGTCGTGATTCTCACCTCGAATATCGGCTGCAACTTTGCGGGCGAAGCGCCGACGGTGGGCTTCCTGCCGGGCGAAGAGAACAAGGGCGTGTTGATGGCTCATGGCTCCCTCTCCGAGAAGATTCTCAAGGAGGTGCGCAAGGCCCTCAAGCCCGAGTTGCTCAATCGCTTCGATGAAGTGATCGTCTTCCACGCGTTGGATCGGGCCGCCATTGGCAAGATTCTGCTTTTGGAATTGGAAACGGTGCGCAAGCGCCTGGAAGCCTCCGGCATTCACTTCGAACTCTCTGCTGAAGCGGAGGCCCTTCTCACTGAGCAGGGTTGCAAACCCGAGCAGGGCGCGCGCCCCTTGCGGCGCGCCATCGAACGCATGGTGGAAGATCCGATTGCCGACTTCGTGTTGCGCGAGGGCTCGGTGAATGGCACGCTGTTGCTCACGCCTGCGGAGGGCACCAACGCCCAAGGCGAGAAGACCCTCAAGGCGACCCTCAAGCCCGCGGCAACCAAGCCGAAGAAGGTGACGCGCAAGTCGCCTCCCCGGGCC
>JAUNWB010000265.1 GCA_030540535.1 Elusimicrobiales bacterium | reverse complement strand
TCTATAGACGCTAAAAACCCGCTCTTCGGAGCGGGTTTTTTGTATGCAAAACTAATACGCCTGGGAAGGAACTTCCGTCGATTCTTCCGGGTACAATTCGCTTTTGTCGTCCGCGGAAACATCATCCGCCGCAGCCTTGGAAACAAGCAGCAAATCCACCTCTTTTCCAAACACTTCTATGGCTTGCTTAAACTCTTGAATGTATCTTCTTGCCTCCGCTTCTTTTACCTGGCCGGAAACAGGTTTGCGCCGTACTGTCTTTAGGCCGTCAATCGCTTTCATATAGATTTCTTTCAGGCGGACGCATTTATCCGGATGAGAATAATCAAGACCAAAGTATTGCAAACGGAACAAATCATCTTCCAATCCGTCCGTATAATCCCTAATCGCAACGCCCAGCCGGGAAGAAACGGACGCGTCATACTGTTTAGCGGCAAACTGTTCGTACATAGGTACTAATTGTCCGTCGTATTGTTTAATAACCGCCGCTACTTGTTTGGAACGGTCGCTGACGTTGGTGATTTTTTCAGTGTCGCGCAACGCCTGCTCATAATTATTCAGAACCGTCAGAAAAGCCCGCTCCTCCGCCGCCCAGTCAACCTCCGGGAAAGCGGCTTTTAAAGACGCTGTAGTCCGCTGCAGCGCCGCACGCTGCTCCGCAAAGGCGTTGATATTAACGTCCGCCGCTTCGCCCAACAGGTTATTGGCTTTGGCGATGCGCGCACGAGCCAAATCGATACGGTGCGCATTAATGGCCAGCTGTTGTTTGACGGCATCGGTAATAAACGGATTGGAAACGGCGCCCGCCTCCGCCAGTGCCGCGCGGGCAACCATAAGCGGCGGTAAAATTAAGGAGCCGTCCGTCTTATCCATGTCGGAAGGAGCGATACGCTGCCACAGATAGCTGGGAAAGGTAAGCGCATTTATCCAGCCAAAAGGTTCTTTCTGCGTACCGCCCACGCGCGTTAATATATCCCCGGGTTGGGATTGCGGCGTACCGGAGTTTTGTGCGCTCACTTCCGCAAGCGCTTCGGGGGACAGCGAATCCCCGTGTTTCGCCGATTCGGCGTTTACGGCCTCCTCCTGCCGGTACAGCATCCAACGGTTAAAAGGCTCTCTAATCGTTATTCCGGCGAGAATATCCCCCGCTTTCCATACGCCGAAAAAGCGCAGTGTTCTGCCGTAAGCGGTCAATCCGGCGTTCACCAACGGATGTTCCGCCAATACGGAACCCGGATAATACGACATGCCTTCGCCGTAAACCTTACTGAAAGCGTTTCTCCACATAACGCTTCTTTGGAACATGATTCTGTCCGCCGAACTCCACACATTACGAAGGCCGTGCTGCTGGGAAAAACGCAAAAACTGGGCTCGCTGGACGGGCACGCTCCAACGAGTGATATTAGGGTTTACGCCAAACGTGGCCTGGCGGGCAAGCCCGCTGGACGCGTCTGCCGCCGTAACCGTTACGCGCGTAGAAGGCGACGGAATACGGGGCGCGGCTCCGTGGCTGACGGCGGTAGTGGTTTTCACCAAACCGGGTTTGGCCGCCGAAGTCGTTACATTATACGCCATACCGTTTTGAGCCAAATGCGCGTTAAAATTGAAGTTGCTCATATATTTGGAACCCACTTTTACGCTGGCACGCGCCCGTTTGGCAGCAGCCGTCCAACGGTAGACGCGCGTGCCTTTCGTGGCATTGTAAACCAACTTGCCGGAGCGGACGGCGCGGGGCAGACTCTTGGCCACGCCGGCCAGCAAACGCAGGCCGCGGAAAGCGCCGCCAATCAACGCTCCGCCGAATACCCACATCAAAGCCTCGCCGAAGATTTCCATCCCTTTATTGGTAATTTCTTGTTCGTATTTACGGCTGTTGCGGTAATTAAGGGTGGTCATTTCCACCGCATAGCGGCTGCCAAACACAAACACGCCGCCGTTGGTATAATAAAATTGACAGTCCGCATCACGAAAGACACCCTGTTCCGTGTATTTTAAATCCCCTGCGGTAATAATACGGCGGTTTTCCATATCCATCTTTTCCACGCGGCCGCAACGGCCCAAAGTAACCGTAGGCGCTTCCAGGGGCAAAAACTGCATGTAAATACCCACCAACTCGTTAGATAAAGAAACCATCTCGTCCGAGTTTAAACCGTAATCCTGCATACCATAACGGCTTGTATTTTGCAAAGGCGCATACAAATCCGCCACAGACTGGGCCACATAAAACCTGTCTTCATAAGACAACCAGTATTTGTTAACAACTTCCCCTTCTTGCGAAACCAAAAACTCGGCCCGCATCGGAGCATGTTCAACGGAATCCGTCTTCTCCGTAAGACGGCCTAACGTCGCCGCCGCAAGTACGCGCGTGTTCGCAGCGTGAGAATCCTTCGCCGCATCAAGCAAAAACATGATCGCAGATGTATAGTTATTACTCACGTTAAAACCGCGTAATGTTTCGTATATGCTGTTAAAAAGAGCGGCAAGAACTTCGGAATAAGTGGTTTTCATGTCGGAGGAGGAGCTGTCCTCAAACAACGCAAGCATATCTTTCAGCAAACGCTCGTTCCCCGTCAATACGGCAAACTGGG
>JAUNWB010000264.1 GCA_030540535.1 Elusimicrobiales bacterium | reverse complement strand
AATTTTCCGCCTTTGCTTCCAATTCAGTACATTTTATTATACTAAATTAGCGGGCTTTTGCGCTATACAATTTACTTGCGTTTTTCACCGTTTCGCTTTCATTGTAAGGCGCTTAAAATTCGCTTGAATATATTGTATAAAATCTGTATTGTATTGTAAAGGGAATCCCGTCGGGGCCCACAAACGCTTGCAAATTCCGTTTTTAAGGAGATTTTATGCCCGCAATCAATTACAGCCTGCGCATTATTAAAGGCTATCCCACCCCCAACGTACAATTTATTGACATTAACACCCTGCTGGCCGCGCCCGAACACTTTACCGAAGTAATCGACAAAATGTGCCAAACGGTTCAGCAGACGCTGCCGCCGGAAGTCCTAAGCAAGACGGCCATTATCACGCCCGAATCGCGCGGTTTCTTTTTTGCCGCGCCTGTGGCCTACCGTTTGGGCCTGCCGTTTTTGCCCATCCGCAAAAAAGGCAAAATTCCGAACAAACCCTACTGCTTCCGCATTACCAACGAGTACGACAGCTACGATATGGAAATGGATGAAGAACTGCTTTTATCCTTCCCGAACTTTATCTATATTGATGATATTTTAGCTACCGGACAGACGCTGTCGTCGGTTCGCAAAGCGATAGCGGCCAAAGGCAAAGAAATTTTACTGGCGGTGCATTTAACGTCCGTAAAAAGCCTGCAAACCATGCGGAACGATCACCCCGACTTAAAAAATCTCCCGCTTAACGAGATATTATAACCCGTCTAAACGCAAAAACGCCGGGCCCTGTATCGGGTCCGGCGTTTTGTTTTAACCTTTAAAGATTAATCGCGGAAACTCTCTCCCGTGCAAACATTATTTACGCATTTGGGCGCAATTTGTACGCGGCACATTTCGCGCGTGCAGGGCGCGTGATAGCACGCTTTGTCAAACGCGGCTTTGACCGTTTCCGCACCTTTTTGGCTGACGGCCTGGTATCCGTCGCACATGCAGCAGCCTTTCTGCACGGCCACGCAATCCGCATCCGAAGTGCAGGCTTTGTCGGCTTTTAAAATCGCTTTCGTCAGCGCTTTGGGTTTGGCGTTGATACCCACGGATTTCGGAGCGGAGGCACAGGCGGCCAATACAGCGGCGCAGACAGTTAAAAATAATACTTTTTTCATGCTATTCCCCTATTTTACGAAATAATTTTTATACGGTTTAGGCGTACCCACGCAAGTCCCGTTTTGGCAGGACGTTTCAATATCCACGTAGCACATTTGCAAAGTACACGCGGTATGAGCGCATTCTTTCATGAAAAACGACTGGAGCGCGGCGGCGGCTTCTTTATTCACCGCTTCTTTACCGGCGCACATGCAGCAGCCCTTGTTGACGGACGTGCAGTCTTCGTCTATTTTGCAGGACTTATCAGCTGACTGCAAGGCTTCGGCATAATTTTTAGCTCTCATATTAACGGGAGTTTTCACTTCCACCGTTTTGGCGCATCCGGCAAAAAACACGGCCGCGCACAGTAACTCCAACAATTTGATATTCATGTTTTAGTTCCTCCGTTATATTGAATATTATATCAAATTCTATATCCCCGCCAAATTTATTATAATAGAACCGTAGTACACAATTTTACCTGTTTTTGGAACCGTACAAACGGTGTTGCCGCGAGGCACAGCTATACTCCAAAAACAGTCGTTTGAGGCACAAGATAAAGGGAAGTCATGAGCCCTTTGTTTTGTGCCAAGTGTTTGTCGCCCTCGCGGCGGCAAACCACGGCTGTTTATTGGGCTTCGTATAGCTGGGCCCGGATAAATGGCCGTTTTTGTTTGGGTTCCGAAAACATAAGGAGCCTTTATGAACAACAGCTATACATCCGCCCCACACCGGGGGTTTACGTTAATTGAACTCTTGGTGGTAGTATTAATTATCGGAATTTTGGCCGCCGTGGCCCTGCCGCAATACACCAAAGCGGTGGAAAAAAGCAGAATGGCGGAAGCGGTTATTTTGGTAAGAGCCATCGCTGATGCCAACCAAATCTACTATATGGCAAACGGACAATACGCAGGAATTGGAGATTTGGAACTATTAGACATCAATATCCCGGGGACGGCTTATTTTTATGAAGGGAACCGTATTCAAACAAAAGAATTTATTTACTCCCCCGCAGGAAACAATGGGGAGCCGCATTTGGCACTGGCACAAAGACGGCCGCTAGCACAATCGTATTATATTTGGATATCCCGCGAAGAACCGAATCAAATTAAATGCACGACTTATCCTCAAGTTTCTTCTATCCAAAAACAACTTTGCGAGCAATTAAACCAAAACGGCACGTTGTAACTGCTGGCAGCCGTTATTCAGGAGCCGTGCAGCGTAGAATAACATTATATCGCTTCGGCTGCTAAATCAGATTTGAGCTAAATTTGCGTTGCCAGTTGCCACCCTGCGGGCCGCCGCTCAGCGTGGCTGTAGCCACGTCAAGGGCAAGGGAACGCAAAGTTAGCCAAATATGGAAAATGGTTGCCCGTATAACGAGCAACGGATAAGAAATCTCTTTCTTATCCGTTGTGCGTAAACCGTCAGTTACTAACAGCCGTTTTCA
>JAUNWB010000263.1 GCA_030540535.1 Elusimicrobiales bacterium | reverse complement strand
TTGAATTTTAATATCCGCTGATCCTTGTATTCATCAGGAATCCGCCAAGCCTCTCCCCGCCAAAGCAAGTATGAATGATCTTTATCGTTTGGCTTGTCATACCACAATGCAATTACTTCATTGTGGAAAAACAGTTTGTCAACGGCACTCCCCACCTTGCACGGAAGCACCACCAGTCGCCCGTCCTTCTCGGCCTTCGCCAGTTCGCGGAGACGGGGCGCCTTATCCGGGCTAATTTCCATCGGACACCCCGGACCCTCCGGGCACCAATCCCCATCCAGGTTGCACCGCCTATTGCAATAAAACGCGCACCAGTTATCAGCGTGGGCCGTGATTTCCTCCGGCTCCAGGCCGGTGTCTTCGTAGGCTTTCAACCGCTCCCACACCCGCTTTTGGGTGCAAGATCCATCATAATGGCATGGATCTTCATGACACATCGCAATATCGCAAAAATTTCCGTCAAATGTCATTCTCCCCATTGCTCACTCCTCCTTCTGCGGGCCTACGTAAATCCACGCGGTCCCACGTCTATGCCCATAGCATTTTGCGTGACAGTCAAATCCATCGGTTTTATGACCGCAGCAGAAGCACAGTCCACGTAACTGCTCAAAGTATTCATCCCGCTCCGCCTTGACCTGATCAAGCTCCAGCGCCATGTCTGCCAGCTTTTGGTTCAGGCTGGCCTGCTTTTCAATGATCTGTTGCTGTTTTTTCAGGACTTCTGCGGCCTCACAACAGGCTTTCCCAATGGCTGTATATATTTCACTCCAACGGGGCTCTATCAATTTGGAAACATCCTCCAGCTGTTTAATCGCCATCTGTTCAATCAGTTCTTCATTCATCGTCAAATTCCTTTCTCAAAATCAACCGCTTTATAACATTTCTTGTCTCATCCGTAGCTCCAAAAACGAGGCCGCAAATAATCAGCCCGTAAGCCACAATTCCGCCAAACATCGTATCAGGGACGCCTATCGCCATACCTACGATAAAAGAGAGCAACCCAAACGCCGCAATATATGCAAGCAGGGTGCCAATCCAGTAGAGCGTAGCCTTAAACTTCTTCATAATTAAGCCCCTTTCTATTCCATCTTATCTTTTACACTACTCTTTCGCCGTCCTTTAATTCTACGGGGTCAGAATATCTATATGGTGTCCTTAAAAAATTGGGACAACCTGTAATATGATATGTTTCGATCAATCTCGCCCCGTCTTTTGTTGATCCAAGATTTAATTTTACTTTTTCAGCTGTCCATCCGGGAACGGGCTCAAATCGTGGTTTTAACGTATGCGGATCTAGTTCTGTCCATGAGCAACCTTGCGCATAATGCTCACAATCAAAACAAATATTTGCTCTGCCAGTCGTGACTAAATATTGATTGACGCTCATACTTCGAGCACCTCAATGCCCTTTCCGGAAAGGAGATTCTTTTTCATTGCGTATTCCTTAGTGCGGTATCCCTTGACATCCTCAACAACTGGGAGCCAGTATGTAAACCCATTGCAGTCCGGTGATGTCTGTCTCTCATAGGAAAAATCCGCCCGATATCGGATGGCTCGGACCCTCTCGCCCGTTGTGGTCCTGAATGCTTCCTGGATCGTAAATTCAGGTTGCAATTTCAGGTTTCTGATTTTTCCAGCATCCTGTAAGGCCATGAGTTTCACAAATTCATTTGCTTCCTTTTGGCTGTCAAACGTGATTCCTCGGACAGTTGTTTTATTATTTCGGTATTTTGTCATTTCCCGCCTCCATCAAGTCTCTGCGGATCTTTGGCGAAATTCAAACCTTGCACAAGATCTTTCACGTCGGGAGGCAACTTTGCAAGTTCCTTCTCCCTGGACGATATCGCCTTATAGCTCCTCTGGAAGTTGGACGCGACAACGCTATGTACCGTGTCTGTGTCCATCATCGCCCATTCCCGCAACATGCTGGAGCTTCCGACGATACGCTTTATGATAGGCGGGAATTTCTCAAATTCTTCCGCCGATCCATAGAGTCCGTTTCTAAGCGCTTTGGATACAATTCCCCACGCATCCATTGCAGTCATTTCGTCGCTGGAAGTCAAAAGGCGCATCTTCGCCCTTATCTGCCCGATCACAGGCGGAAAACCATGTTCATCTCCGCTGATAAACAACTTGACAGCAGCTCCAACTAGTCTTGGGTCATCAGCTGAAAACTCATCCGTCCACAGGTTTACAGTATCTTCCGCCTCCTGCCTGGATATGCCTCGGTAAAACTGCGGATAAGCTCCACGCAAAACGGCCATGATTTTCAACACATCACTGCGATTCACTGTTCTCCTCCCTCAGCATGTCCATAAAAACATTTCCGCTGCCTCCACCGGCTTTTACGCCTCGGCATTTATCTTCCTGTAAGCGGTCAACGCACCAACTAAGAATCGCCCGATAATCGGACTTGTATTTCTTCCCCGTAGACCCCTTGTAGTTATCAAGGATTTCAATCAGCCGCATTGTGTCAGCGGGTCCATGAGCGACAAGCAGTTTCTCATACTCATCGTTGGTCATGGTTACATTTTCCGCTAATTGGACTTTCGGCTGAGAGAGGGGGGATTGGGGGGTAGTATTACCTCCTACTTCCTTACTTCCTTCT
>JAUNWB010000262.1 GCA_030540535.1 Elusimicrobiales bacterium | reverse complement strand
CGGCGGCCCCGCAGGCTACGGTAGCCCCGGCTGCAGAAACCGCGCCTGCCGCTCAAGCCCCGGCTCAGCCGGCGGTAGTGGAACAGGACAACGGTCTGCCCAAAATCCACGTGGCGACGGTGCAGGAAGCCGTCCCGGCCGCGGATAAAGTGGAAAAACCGTCCGAAGACATGCTGACCACCAACCCCACCGCGCCCATCAAACTGCACGAATCCCTGGCGGAACGCCCGGAACGTGAAGGCTATGCGGGCGAACACTGCCACGAGAAAAAACTCCGCAGCGTAACGGTGGTGGCTCCGGCTCCGCTTTCCGAACGCGAAAACAGACGTCTGTCCAAAGACCGCACGGTCCTCATCTTTGCCGATAATTCCCAGCTTATCAAAGCCTATACGGAAGAATGCAAAGAACTGGGCGTTAAATACCACGTGTTCACCACGCTCAAAACCCGCAGCAAAAACACCACGATTGTAAACTGGGAATCGTACGAAGAAACCGAAGCGGCCTTGAAAGAATACGCCGCCGAGGACCCGAACATCCAGGGTATCGTGTACCTGCTCGGGGCGAGCGTCAAGAAATTTGACAAAAAAGCCAGCCCGCATGCTGAACTGACCAAATACGTCATGCCGCTGTTTATTGCCTTGCGCGTATTTGAAAAGGGACTTTCCAACCGCGCGGACGCCGATACGTTCTTTGCCGTCAACACCAAAATCGACGGTACCTTCGGCTACACCACGGATGAAGAGTTCAACCCGATTTCCGGCGCGCTTACCGGCGGCGTAACCTGCTACCGCAAAGACGTGTACGAACGCACCGGCGCCATCGGCAAACTGCTGGATTTTGAACCTACGGCCACGCCGGACGAAATGGCCCAAAAAACCATGGACGAAGTACTCCACGGCGATATGCGCTTGATGATCGGCACCCGCGCCGGCGAACGCTCGACGATTCTGTCCGTCCCGGTGCGCCTGGACCGCAGCCAGAAACGCTTTGACCTCGCGGGCAAAACCGTCATCTTCACGGGTGCGGGCCGCGGTATCGGCGCGATGCTGTCGCAGAAACTGGCCGCCCAGTACAAGAGCAAAATCATCGTCTTGGATATTATCGAAATCCAGGAAAAAACGCCCCTCTGGGCCACGATGAACGAAGCCGAACTGGCCGCGCTCAAAAAACAAATCTGGGAAGATTTAAAGGCTGATCCGACGCAAAAAGCCACCCCGGTCCTGTTGGAACGCACTTTCGGCCGTGTGAAAGACTCTATCACGCTTTACAATAACTTGCAGAAACTGCGCGAGCTGGGCAGTGAAGTGGAATACTACCACTGCGACGTGATGAACAGCTCCATGGTCAAAGAAGTCTGCACCAAAATCAACGCCAAAAACGGCCGCGTGGACGGACTTATCCACTTTGCCGGTTTGGAACGCTCCAAGCTGATTTACGATAAAGATCCGGCGGAATACTACCGTATCTTTGACGTAAAAGCCACCAGCTTCGCGTCCTTCCTGGCCAACAACATCGTGCGCGAAAAAGGCTTCTTCGCTTTCGCCTCTTCCATCGCCGGTAAATACGGCAACCTGGGCCAGAGCGATTACGCCTCCGCCAACGACTATTTGGCCAAATCCGCCTTCTCGCTGACCAACCAGGGCTACCGCGGTATCGCGATTGCCATGAGCGCCTACAAGAATGTGGGTATGGGCGTCAGAGCGGGTGTGGAAACGTTCCTGCGCTCCAACGGCGTGGACTTTGTGGACCCCGAAGACGGTATGCAAATCTTCCTGGACGAAATTGTGTACGGTAACGTGCCCGAAATCGTTTTGACGGGTTCCCTGGGCCGCTTGGACTGGGATCACCAACACCGTTTGGAAATGGATGAAATCGTCCCCACGGGCGCGCAAAACGCGCCCAAGAGCGGCGATGATAACGCGAACGGCGGTTCCGGCTCTTCCGCCCCGGAAACTCCGGCGCAGCAGACCGTTGCGGCCCCGGACGCGTTTAACGCCACGCACTTTTTAGGCAACGTTTCTTCGCTCCAGAAAGGCGGGGAAATCCATCTGGAAAAAGAATTTAACTTAAATTCCGATCCGTATCTGGCCGATCACGCCATCGAAGGCACCCCGTACGTGCCGGGCGTGATGGGCATTGAAACCTTCATGGAAACTGCCAACGCGCTTTTGGGGCAGGTTCCGCAGGGGCTTAAAGACGTTCATTTCTACCTGCCGATTAAACTTTTGCGCAACCGCCCGCAGGCCGTGCGCGTAATCGGTAAAGCCAGCGGAAATGAAGCGTCCATGGAAATCGAATCCGATTTCATCAACAGCAAAGGCGTAAAAATGGGCAATACCCGCCGCCACTTTACGGCCAAAACCTTGGGCTCTTTTACTTCCACCTGGGAAAGCGTAAAAGCCGAAGCTATGAGCGGTCTTAACGGCGCGTATGCGGTAACGAAAGAAGAAATCTATAAAAAATACTTCCACGGTCCTTCCTTCCAAGTGTTGGGCGGTATCGTGCGCGTAGACAAACATGCTTCTTTGGCGGTGTACAACACCACCCCGCGCCCGCAGTGGAACGACGGCCCGCGCACCTTGCTCGCCAACCCGATGCTTATCGAAGCGGCGTTCCAG
>JAUNWB010000261.1 GCA_030540535.1 Elusimicrobiales bacterium | reverse complement strand
ACTTTTTTATAGGGGAAAACAAAATGAAAGGTTTTACGCTTATAGAGCTGTTGGTGGTAGTCTTAATCATTGGTATTTTAGCCGCCGTGGCCGTTCCGCAATACCAAAAAGCGGTGATAAAATCGCGCTATATGCAGCTGATGACGGCGGGTGACGCCATCCATCGCGCGGAAGAGGCGTATTATATGGCCAACGGTGTGTATACTAACGATTTAAACGCATTGGATATAGAATATCCGGTGTCGGGTGATTTCTCGCTGAATCCGGATGTACGCGCGGACGGCCATGCGGCCATTAACGCCGTATCTTCTAAATGGCATATGGGGCATATCGTATATTTTGATAATCATTCCTCCAGTGCTCGCGGCCGGCGGGAGTGCCGGGTTTATAATGATGATTCCGTTTTGCATCAGGTGTGCCGGGGACTGACCAATTCAAATTCAGCTTCCGGGAACGGACCTAATTATACCTATTATATTTTTCAATAATTATTGTTTCCGCCCAAATTAAAACCGCTCTGGTTAAGGGCGGTTTTTTACATATATACGGCGTATGAAATTTTGCCCGGCGTAGGCGGCGGGGGAATGCCCAGCGCGCGTTTGCGCGCTTCTTCTTTGCGGCGGCTGCGCATCAGGCGTAAGGATTCCAACGCTACCCAGGCGGCTTCTTCATCGGAGAGCGATATGGTAGATTCTCTCAGCGCGGATGGGCGCGGGAACGTTTCCCAGGGGCGTTTGGTGCCGTGGGGAGATAAGGCGCGTTTCATGCGTTGAGTAAGACGGATAAAATGTTTTGTCATATCTATAGAATAAGGCTTTTTGAGGTGCGCGGCCAGGGCCCTATGGCCCGGCCGGATGCGGAAAAAAGGCCTAGCCTTTGCTGGGCCTTTTGGCCCGGAGGATTTTTTGCTGCGCGCTCTTTCCGAATTGATATAATGGTATTAAGGTGTTTTATGTCTTTATTTTCTAAACTTTTTAAATTGTTCCTGGCTGTGGTACTGCTGCCGCTTGTACCCATGGTGTTGCTGCTGGCCTATTACCAGGAACATTTAAAAGATAATATCCTGGAAACGCACGCCAACCTGGCGCAGATTGTTTCGTCGTCCATGAACCAGCATATCGAAGATTTGGGCTGGCGGCTTTCGTTTGCCTCGCACGTGACGGACGCGTTAAACGCCAAAAAGGACCCCGTGCCCGTCTTGCGCGACGCGCTTTCTGCCAACCCGGATTTTGTGATGCTGGCCGTTTTGTCCCCCGAGGGCAAAGAACTCTACCGCGCGGGCGACAAACAAATTTTGCGGGACGTACCCGCGCTTGACCTGTCCGGCGATCCCGCCTTGGCCGAAATTTCCAAGAAGCCGCGTCTGTCCGTCAGCAGTTTTGACGTGGTGGACGGCCGCCCCATCAGCGAATTTATTTATCCGCTCCCCAACGGAGATTTTTTATATGGTATCATGAGCTTTTTCGGTTTTCTCTCCCGTATGCAGGAACAGCGTATCGGTGTGACGGGCCGCATTTACCTGGTGGACCAAAACGGGGAGGTGTTTGCCGATGAATATCAGTACCGCCCGGCTTTTGATGCGGATTCCCTAAAAAATGCGTTCGCGTCGGGCAAGCGGCTCCTTAAAAATTTAAAAACGCCGCAGGAAGCGTATGTCGGTGCGTACGCCACAACACCTATTTTGGGCGCGTATGTGGCGGTTTTGCAACTCAAAGGCGAAGCGTACCGCAGTATTTATTACACCAATATCATCCTGGCGCTGTTTGTGCTGACGATTGCCACACTTTCCTATTTCGGCGCGCTGACGTTTGCCGAACGGCTGGGCGAGCCGATTGGCGCGCTGTCCGAGGCGGCTAAAGAAGTCAGCGCGGGCAATTTGGAAGGGAAAATAGACGAGGACATCGGCTGGGGGGAATTTAAAGGCTTAATTTCCCAGTTTAATAAAATGACCGCCGATTTGAAAGATTACCAGGTTCTCCAGCTCCAGGCCCAGGTAAGCGAAATGAAAGAACACGTTTTCCGCGCTGTCGCGCACGATTTGCGCGCGCCGCTGTTGGGTCTGCAGGGGTATTTATATATTTTACAAAGCGGCAAAGCGTCCAAAGAGGAAGAAAAAGAATATCTGGAGCAGATGAGCCGCGCCGCGCGCGATTTATCCTCCCTGCTGGAAGACGTGCTGGACGTTTCCCGCGTGCAGGCCGGCATGCTCTCCCCGCGTAAAGAAGACGTGGACGGGGCGGATCTTGCCAAAAGCGTAACCGAAACCCTGGCGCCCACGGCGGCTGAAAAAGGGCTTTTGCTGGAAACGGACGTGCCGCCGCTGCGGTTTAGCGCGGACCCCAAACTAATCCGCCGCGTGCTGATGAATTTGGTTTCTAACGCCATTAAATTTACCGATAAAGGCCACGTGCGCGTATGCGGCGGCCGCGATGCAAACGGCTGTTGGCTGGCGGTGGAGGACAGCGGCATCGGCATGAGCGAGCAGGACATGAAAGGACTTTTTCAAAAATACCACCAAATTAATTCCGATAAGCCCGGCTACGGCCTGGGGCTGTTTATCAGCCGCCAAATCGTAACCGCGCACGGCGGCACGCTGGATGTAACCAGCCGCCCCGGAAAGGGAAGCCGGTTTACCGTCAC
>JAUNWB010000260.1 GCA_030540535.1 Elusimicrobiales bacterium | reverse complement strand
TAACTTAACCTCTGAACGTTTTTTTGGCGCGGCGCACCGCGTGTTTATAATCCAAACTGATTTTGCCCGGGCCCAGCATAACCGCCGGGAGAAGGGCCGTTATTAACAGCAAAATAAGCGCAACGTAAATTTTATTAACGTCCGCCGCAAAGAAAATCACCCCCGCCGCCAACGTAAAAAACACGCTCAGGCCCGCGGCGGCGCGCGTAAACCAGCCTAAAATTAACAACAAAGCCAGGAACAGCTCCGCCACCAGCACGCTTATCCCAAGCGGAACGGGAAGCGGCAGGCCCAAGGCGGTGGCGTTATATAAAAATTCGCGGTAAAAAAGCAGGCACCCCACGGCAATATAAAGAAGCGTCAGCCCGCCGAGCAAACGGGTTAAAAAAATGGTCAGCGAAAAAAGATTCTCGTCGATATTACAGTGCAAATCGAGCGCACGCATAACGGCCTCCGGTTAAAAGTCCACTTCCGCGGACATGGAAAAATAAGTTTTGCGGTTTGCTTCGCGGCGGGGTTCAAACACTTCCACACCGCCGGTCAGCGCGGTGCGGCCCCAATTTACCCGCATCCCCGCACTTAACGATAACGCCGTTCCCCTGCGTTCGGCATAATTATACCGGCCGAGCGCCATATAAGGCGTAATAAAATTGGTGCGGTAGCTGACGCGCACGGCGGCCGCGTCTTTAATAAACCCCTGGATGACCGCCGTCATATACGGGATATCCGCCCAGCCGAACGTTACGTCCGGCGGGAAATTGTTGTTCTTATATTGTATCACTTTATGCCAGGAGGCGTTCAAGTCCCAGGAGGCCAGTTCCGTACGGGCCTGCACCGCCGCGGACGTGGCTATTTGATGAAACGAATCAGCAAGCGCGTTGCCCATCCGGTCCACATACACTTTGTAGCGCTCCTGCCCCGCCCAAACCGCCAAAACGGGGTTTTTGATAAGCCCCCAGCGGTAAAACGGTTTCCATTCCGCGCCGGCGCCGTAGCCCACCGCACGGTAGCCCACGGCGGTCGGCTGCCAGACTGCGGCGGCGGTGAGGGACCAGGAGTCGTTTAATTCATAGGAGCCCGTCAGTTTATAACGGGAAATAGTGCCGGATTCGTCGTATTCTTTATCGGTTTGGCGGTAGTATTCGTAATGGGGCGTAAGGACAAAACCGTTGTCTAAATCCGCCCGGTAAAAACCCCGCATGGCGGAGTAGCCGCGTTCTCCGTTTACCCCCGAAAAACTGAGCTGCCCGTAGCATAACGCACACGGGCAGATCAGCAGGACTAAACTTATTAACGCGTTTTTAAGCCGCATTATTTTTTGGCTTTTTTGGCTTTCATCGCGGCGACTTTGGCGTCTTCTTCCTGTAAGAATTTTACATAGTTGGACGCTTTGCGTTTTTTCCACGCGCCTTTGTGGTAGCCGTAGCCGATGATGAGCGGAATCAGCGTCGTGCATTCGCCGTACACCATCTGTTCGAGAGCGGTGGAAACTTTACCCCAGGAAGAGGCTTCTTTAAGGGTAGAGCCGGAGAGAGCGCCGTCGCGCACGTCCGCCACGGTGATTTGCACGGCGTATTTGTGCATCGGAGAGTCCGCACCCAAAATTTCGGCAGCGACAACAGTGTCCTGCGCAAAGTTTTTCGGTACGCCGCCGGACCACATCATAAGGCCGGTTTCTTTGGCTTTGATTTTGATTTTGGTCAGTTCCAAAAAGTCTTTGGCGCTGTCGATAGACACGTGGGCTTCCGGGTGTTCCGTCTGGTGGGCTACAAAGCCGAAACCGGCGGAGCAGTCCGAAAACGCGGGTACGAACACGGGCACGCCGTATTTGTAAGCGTTGTAGACGATGGAATCTTTGCCTTTGCCTTTTTTCTCCAGCCATTTACCCATTTCCCAGATAAATTCGCGGGAAGAGTAGGGGCGGGGTTCGAGAGAGTTGCAGATTTTGTGGATGGTTTCGTCGCATTCTTTAAGCTGGTCTTCGTCGATATACGTATCGTAAATGCGGTCGATATGCAAGTCGCGCAGGAGGTTGTCGTCTTGATTGTAAGGGGTGCCGATGTAGTGTTTGTAACCGAGAGCTTCAAAGAAGTCCTGGTCTACGATGTTGGCGCCGTTGGAAACAATCGCGTCGACCATGTTGTTTTGAATCATGTCCACCACTACTTTTTTCATGCCGGCGGAAACCAACGACCCCGCGATGCACAAAATGACGGAGCATTTCTTGTCGGACAGCATCATGTTATAGATTTTGCTCGCTCTGGCCACTTCGCGGGACGCATAGGCCATGCCCCCAAAGGCTTCCACCATGGGGACCACATTGTATTTTTTCAAATCAATGTGTTTGATGGTGTCTTTGAGAAAGTCTTTTTTGGTAAGTTTTGCCATTTATTTTACACCTCTGCTGGATTTATTTACTTCTATTTAGTAAATTATATTAAATAACACGCGGATTTCCTAGAAAAATATGTAAAAATTCCGCACGGGGCGGGCCCCGTTTGTCAATCCCCCGCCCAAGGAGCGTTTTATTATGTATCCCGATTTGCAAAAAACCGATCCCGCCGTATTTGACGCGGTAGCCAAAGAACTCGCCCGCCAGCGCGAAAAATTAGAACTTATCGCGTCCGAAAATTTCACCTC
>JAUNWB010000259.1 GCA_030540535.1 Elusimicrobiales bacterium | reverse complement strand
AATTGTACTTCCGCAGTAAGGCGCGGCAAACTTCTTCGTCCGAACCCGTTAAGCCAAACAAATTGCGCAGGATGACCAGTTCGTCGTCATTTAATTTAAATACGTTGGCAAAGCCGAGCAATTCTTCGATAAGTTCCCCGGAATAATAAGATTGGCGGAGATTTACGTCAAAAAACCGAAGCGCGTCCTGCGGGGCGGCCGCCAATAATTTTTTGACCGTTTCCCGCGTGTGCGCATGACGCAGCGACAGCGTACCGTAACACACCGCATCCGCGCGCGAAACGGCGTTTAACGCTTCAGGCGTAAGGGGTAAATGATCCCAGGCTACGTCTTCCACAATGGTATAAGAGGGAATACCGTCTTTGAGTTCCACCTGTACGCGCCCGGTGGGATACGGCACGGTGGAAATAATACCTTGAATGTTGCTACGAGCCAGTTCCTGCAAAATTTCGCGGCCCCAGTCGTCGTCGCCCACAGCGCTGACGGCGCATCCGTCCGCCCCCAGCTGCGTGGCGTGATATACAAAATTAATGGGTGCGCCCCCGGCGCGTTTGCCCGTCGGGAAAACGTCCCATAACAATTCCCCGATTCCTACGATAAACGGTTTTTTGTCTGCCATACAAACCTCCTGCTTATATTGTAACCTAAATACGGATAAGATAACCGGGGAAAATATATTTAGACGCTCGCTGCGTTCGGGAATCTGTTGTTAAAAAGCAGAAGCTCCCCGACAGAAAATTTCGGGGATGACACCAAGCAGAATAACAGCCCCAATAACTGGCTCCTGAAACCCTATAACTAGACCCCGTATTACTACCTTACGGGGTGACGCCAAGAGGAAAAAGCGTCAGTTCAGGATGACGACAAAAAATCGGTAGCTCCTGATACCCTGCGGGCCGACTTCTCTGCCAGGTACGCCGAGTGGCAAGGGAATGCAAAGTTAGCCAAATGTGGAAAATGGCTGCCCGTACAAACAACAAGGGATAAGAAATATTTTTTCTTATCCCTTGTGCGTAAATCGCAAGATAACATCCGTCGTTATAAAGGAGGCAGCGGGCCGACGTCGCCGTTTTCGGGCAACGCGTACGGCGTTTTTAATAGCGCTTTCGCCGCTTCGTCAAAGCCCCATTTATCTTTAAAAGTAAGCACATACTTATATTGCTTTACCGCGTCTTCGCGGCGGCCGAGCAAATCATACACCTGCCCCAGGCGAAATTCGTTCCACAGGCCCCAGCGGCTTACTTCCTGCCCTTGTAAGGCTTTGCGTCCTTCTTCGAATGCGTCGCGCGCTTTGTCGAAATTGCCTTTCGCCATTTGCACCGTGCCGAGCGCGGTATACGCGCGGGCGATGTAAATGTCTTTATAAAAAGGGTCTTTGCCAATCAGTTCCAAAAACCGCCCCGCCTGCGCGGTTACGTTATCGTAATCGCCCGTTTCGTACAGGCAGATTACTTCTACGTAGTGCATCAGCGGATTTTTGGGATATTTGGCGCGCAGCTCGCGGATATATTCCAGCGATTTGGCAGGACTATAGTATTTGCTTTTGCGCGTATTTTGAACTTCGATTAAAATCAGTTTCGCGCTATCGGACGTGAACATCGCTTTTTCGCGCGCCGCGTTTAACTGTTTTACGCCCTCGTCCGGGTTGCCTTTAATGGCCACGATTTTGGCGAGAACCTTAATTACGGACGGCAGCGTGCCCGCATAATACTGATAAATGCCGAGGCCGAAATACGCATCGTAATAAGTGGGGTCAAGCTGTAAGGAGCGTTCCAAATTTTTAATGGCTTTGCGCCCCGAAAAATACGCCGTAATCCAGCTGCGATTGCGCATGGAGAACATCGCGCGCAGCCCATATAATGCGCCGATACCCATATAGGCGTTGGGGTCATCCGGGTGCTGTTTCATCCAGCGTTTAATGCCGTTGATGGAATCGTCCAAAATTTTTTCGAACACTTTGCGCTGGGCGTCGTCGCTCGTTTCAAACTCGTATTCGTAGCGGGACCACGCAATCATCGCGTTGCCGAAATGGGCAAACGGGTGGTCGGGATACTGGGCAAACACTTGGGCGATATTTTTATCGGCCGTTTCAAAATCCAGGCTGTACACGCCGTTAATGCCTTCCGTGGCGGAGGCCATTACGTCCGGCGGCAGCTGTATTTCCGCCCGCGCAGGCAAAACGGCGGCGGACGCCAACAGGCAGACCGCCGCCACTACACAAATAAATTTGCGCATTATTTTTTGGCCTCGATTTTATCTTTGCCAAAGTACGGGCGCAACGCTTCCGGGATGATGACAGAGCCGTCTGCCTGCTGGAAGTTTTCCAAAATGGCGGCAAACGTGCGTCCTACGGCAAGGCCGCTTCCGTTAAGCGTGTGTACATATTCCTGTTTGCCCTGGGCGTTTTTGAAGCGCAAGCCCATGCGGCGGGCCTGGAAGTCCAGGCAGTTGGAGCAGGAAGAAATTTCACGGAATCTGTTTTCGCTGGGCATCCACACTTCGATATCGTACGTTTTGGCGGACGAAAAGCCGATGTCCCCGCTGCACAGTTCTACGACGTGGTACGGAATCCCGAGGGCTTTTAAAACGTCCTGCGCGTCGGACACCATAATCTCCAGCATTTTGTAGGAATCTTCCGGCTTGGAGAGA
>JAUNWB010000258.1 GCA_030540535.1 Elusimicrobiales bacterium | reverse complement strand
GCGCAAACGGCGGTTGGCGCTTAACGGATTGGCCCACGGCAAATAAGACACTTGCGCCAGCACGGACGGAACCTGCATAAACTTGCCCCAGGCGTATACGCCGTTATACCCCAGTTCGCAAACAAGTAACACCGCCGAGGCAACGCAAATGGCTTTTTTGCCCCACGTCACTTTGCGCGCAAGCGCGGCCAGGCCAAAAACCACCCCGGCCAGGGCAAGTATGCCCACGCCCGCCAGCACATACGTGGACGCGGGGAACACGAAAATTTCCCGTCCGGCGGGGCCGAAAAACAGCTCCAGCATCGCCATGCTGATATGAAAACGGTACTGCGTATAGACAAAAATATCAAGCGCAAAAAACAGCGTAAAAAGAGTGCCCCATACCACGGCCGCCCAAAACGCCGCCCGCGGGCCGATAAACCGCCACGGAAGAGCCAAAATAAACAGCCCCAGCATAAACAGCGCGAGCTGGCCCGGAATGGAAAAAGCGGTAAACAACAGGCCGGGTGCGTCCGTATAAAAGCCGCCTACGGAAAAGTAGATAAGCGCCGCGGCGCACCACACACAAAAACAAAGAAGCGAAAACCAAAACAGATTTTTTAGATTCATGGTACAAATTATATCTTTTTTAATAAACGCCTGCCTACTTGCATTACGGATTTTGTATAATAAAAATAAGGTTTTTATCTTTACAGGAGGGGTACTATGCCCGCTAAAAAGAACGCAAAATGCGCTTGTTCCCAGCTGCAACAGCACCGCGGTAAATTTGAACCCGTGCTGCCCACCATCCTCAAAAAAGGTCCCGCCGCCGTCAAAGCCAAATCCGGCAAAGCCACCAAATCCGTGGCCGACCAGGCGACCGTTAAAAAAATCTTCCCCAACACTTACGGACTTCCCGAAATTACCTTTGTAAAAGGCGCCAACAACGGTGCCTGCAAAAAAGCCGTACGCGTGGGCGTAGTGCTATCCGGCGGCCAGGCCCCGGGCGGACACAACGTCATCGCCGGCCTCTTGGACGGCCTCAAAAAAGCCAATTCCAAAAATAAACTTTTTGGTTTCCTGGGCGGCCCCAGCGGCATCGTGGAAAACAAATTTGTCGAAATCACCCCGGCCCTTATGAAAGAATACCGCAATACCGGCGGTTTTGATTTAATCCAATCCGGCCGCACCAAAATCGAAACGGACGAACAGTTAAAAGCGGCCAAAGACAACCTGCTCGCCAACAAAATGGATGCACTCGTCGTGGTAGGGGGGGATGACTCCAACACCAACGCGTGCGTAATCGCCGAATACTTAAAACAACAAGGCGTGGAAGTAAGCGTCATCGGCGTACCGAAAACCATCGACGGCGACCTTAAAAACAAACAAATCGAAACCTCTTTCGGGTTCGACACCGCCACCAAAATTTACGCCGAACTCGTGGGTAACATTTTGCGCGACGTCAACTCCGCCCGCAAATACTGGCACTTTGTGCGCCTGATGGGCAGAAGCGCGTCCCACATCACCCTGGAAGTGGCCTTTAAAACGCACCCCAACGCCGTACTCATCGGCGAAGAAGTGCTGGCCAAAAAGATGACCTTGTCCCAAGTGGTAGACGGCCTGGCGCAGCTGATTGCCAAACGCGCCAAAGCCGGCAAAAACTTCGGCGTGGTGCTGGTGCCGGAAGGGTTAATTGAATTTATCCCGGAAATGAAAGAACTCATCAGCGCGCTAAACGATTCTTTGGCCGACCACGAAGCTGAACTGGCCAAAATGAACACCGTGGCGGAAAAGAAAGAATTTATCCTTTCCATCCTGCCCGCCAAACTGGCCGCTTTGATGAAATCCCTGCCCGACGGCATCGCCGCCCAGCTGATGCTGGACCGCGACCCGCACGGCAACGTACAGGTGTCTTTAATTGAAACCGAAAAACTGCTGGTGGAAATGCTCCGCACGCAACTGGCCGGCATGAAAAAAGACGGCAAATACGACGGTAAATTCTCTGCCATCACCCACTTCTTCGGCTACGAAGGCCGCTGCGGTGTGCCGTCCAACTTCGACGCCAACTACACCTACGCCCTGGGCTACAACGCCGCGGTACTGGCGCTCAACAAATGCACCGGGTATTTGTCTTCCGTACGCAAACTGAGCAAAAAAGCGCAGGATTGGGAATGCGGCGGTATCCCGCTGACCATGATGATGAACATCGAACGCCGCAAAGGCAAAGAAAAACCCGTCATCAAAAAAGCGCTGGTGGAACTCAAAGGCGAACCGTTCAAACACCTGGCCAAAAACCGCGCCGACTGGGCGGTAAACGACCAGTACGTCTTCCCCGGCCCGATTCAGTTCTTCGGCCCCGCGGAAGTGACGGACATGACGACGTTTACCTTAATGCTTGAACAAGGCAAAAAGATTAAATAAGTTGTTTTGAAACGAAAAGGCGGCTCTTACGGGCCGCCTTTTTTTGTGTAGCGTTTGGGAGTTTATGGTTAGGTGGAGCCGTCATTACGGGAATCTTTCTCCCTGCGTCATACCGTAGGGTTGTTATACGGTATCTGCGGAAAAATAAGGAAGAGATCCCGTATAAAGACTTTACGGGATGACCTTTCAGAAATATACCGTCATTCCCGAGGGGTTGGCAGAGCGTAGCGTTCGGGCATCCGCCGTTGTTTTTTTGCCGTCATTCCCGAAGG
>JAUNWB010000257.1 GCA_030540535.1 Elusimicrobiales bacterium | reverse complement strand
CCACAACAACGTCGCCAAGGTGCTAAATCTATTGGACGCTATGGTGGAAAACAACGTCAAATACTTTGTATTCTCCTCCACCGCCGCCACATTCGGCGAACCCGTCAAAGAAAAAATCGACGAAACCCACCCCCAGCTGCCTATTAATCCGTACGGCAACACCAAACTGATGGTGGAAAAAATGCTGGAAGATTTCGACACGGCCTACGGTTTAAAATCCACCGCCTTACGCTACTTTAACGCCAGCGGCGCGGACGATTCGGGCGACATCGGCGAATCGCACGACCCGGAAACGCATTTAATCCCCATCGTTCTGCAAGCGGCCGCAGGGAAACGCCCGTCTATTAAAATGTTCGGTAACGACTACCCCACCCCCGACGGCACCTGCGTACGCGATTACGTACACGTAAATGATTTGGCGCGCGCGCATATCCTGGCTTTAGAAAAAATGTTTAAAGACAACGTAAGCGAACGCTTCAATTTGGGCAGCGGAAACGGCTTTTCCGTGGCGGAACTCGTTAATGAAGCCAAAAAAATTACGGGGATTGATTTTAAAGTGGAAGTCGCCCCGCGCCGCGCGGGCGATCCGGCCGTATTGGTGGCAGACAGCACCAAGGCGCAAAAAGTACTGGGCTGGAAGCCGGAATACAACCTCACACGCATTATCGAAACGGCGTGGAATTGGGAACAACACCGCAAATTTTAGGAGAAAATATGGATATCAATTTACTGATTGACCAGTTGGTTTCTTACGCCGTGAACGAAAAACTCCTGCCCGCGCGCGACCGCGCCTGGGCCGTCAACCGTCTGCTGGAAATTTTGCACTTGTCCGACTATACCCCCAGCGGATTTAAAGGCAAAACGCCCGCGTATCCGTGCGAAATTTTAAAAAACATCTGCGACTGGGCCGCCAAACAAGGCCTTATTTCGCCCGATACCGTCACCCAGCGGGATTTATTCGACACCAAACTGATGGGCGTATTTGCGCCGCGCCCGTCCGAAGTAACAGGCGAATTTTTCCGCATCCATAAAAAATCCCCCAAAACGGCGACGGATAAATTTTATCACGACGCGCGCGCCCTCGACTATATCCGCACGGAGCGCGTCGCCAAAAACCTGGCCTGGAAAGCCCGCACCCCGTACGGGAATTTGGACGTTACCATCAATATGTCCAAACCGGAAAAGGATCCGAAAGACATCGCCGCCGCGCTCAGCGTCAAAGCGTCCTCTTACCCGTCGTGCCTCTTATGCAAAGAAAACGAAGGGTATGCGGGGCGGATTAATCACCCCGCGCGCCAAAACCTGCGCCTCGTGCCGCTTGATTTACTCAAAGACGGCGAACCGTGGTATTTGCAGTATTCCCCCTACGTGTATTATAATGAACACTGCATTTTCCTGTCCGGCAAACACGAGCCGATGAAACTTACCAAAAAAAGTTTCGCGCGACTGCTCAACTTTGTGGATTTTCTGCCGCATTATTTTATCGGCTCCAACGCCGATTTGCCCATCGTTGGCGGCTCCATTTTAACGCACGACCACTTCCAAGGCGGCCGCTACGTGTTCGCCATGGAAAAAGCGCCCGTGGAAACCGTATTCAAAATGGCAAAATTCCCGCGCGTAAAAGCCGGCCTCGTCAAATGGCCGATGAGCGTCATCCGCTTGAACGGAAGTAAAAAAGACTTGATAGAAGCCGCAGATTACATCCTTAAAAAATGGCGCGCTTACAGCGACCCGAAAGCGGACATTTTAGCCAAAACCGGGGACACGCCGCATAACACGGTAACGCCGATTGCAAGGCGGCGAGGCAAAGCGTTTGAGCTGGACTTGGTGCTTCGCAACAACCGCACTACGGAAGAGTTCCCGCTCGGCATTTTCCACCCGCACGCAGAAGTACACCATATTAAAAAGGAAAACATCGGGCTCATTGAAGTGATGGGACTAGCAGTACTGCCGGCGCGGCTTGCCAAGGAACTGGCGGACCTTGCGCCGCTGCTCGTCAAAAAAGATATGGCGGCCATACGCAAGAACGAAACGCTTAAAAAACACGCGGACTGGGCGGAAGAACTCCTTATAAAACATACCTTTACGAAGGAAAACGCCGCCGAAATTCTGCGCGCGGAGGTAGGCAAAGTATTCGCCAAAGTGCTTGAATACGCGGGCGTTTACAAACGCACGCCCGAAGGAAAAGAAGCGTTTGGAAGGTTTATTAAAAAGTTGTAAAACCGCAAAAAATCCCCACGGCTTATACAACCGTGGGGATTTTAACAGGAATAATATCACGAAAAGGGCGTATTAGAAAGCATATCGCACGACTCCGAACCGCATACGCTTTTACATAATCTTTTTCCGAAATCCGTTTGCCCCAAACATACTTGCACATCACGCCCGGCACCGTAATAATCGGGATACCAGTCAATCATATAATCGGCTGAGGACTCCACACAAGGTTTTGGAGTTACAATAAACCCAACCCACGACGGGTCATAACAAAAATTTTTGCTCGAGGCTCCGCCGGAGCCGCCCATTCCGCCGGAAGAGTAATACGTTAACCCCGTATCTTCGTATAAGGCTTCCGGATCCTCGTTGCCGCTAAGCGTCATTAACTGATTATTTTCCTTAATTTTTTTTAACATAATGTTTACTTCCGCCAAACGGCTTTTAGCAACCGCCAATTCATATT
>JAUNWB010000256.1 GCA_030540535.1 Elusimicrobiales bacterium | reverse complement strand
TATAAAATCCGTTCCGTACGGAAAAAGCATTTTATTTGTCCGAGCCGCATGCGAGTTGTAAAATGCGCCGTACGGAACTGGATTTTATGGGTGCGGCCTGCGGTCTTTTTGTTTCCTTTTTCTGGCGGCAGAAAAAGGAAAGAACTTTTTTCTTTATCCTATTTTCTTCTCTATATAAAAAGAAAACCCCCGCTTTCGCGGGGGTTGTACAAAACGCAATTTCCAGTATTTATTTGGCTTCGGCCGCTTCTTCGGCTTTCGCTTCCGGTTTGGCGTCAGCGATTTTTTCTTCCACCGTGGTCAAAGGGTTGATCTGCACTTTGATCGTGGCGGTGACGGTCGGTTTCAAATAAATGCCCACTTCGGTTTCGCCCAAAGCTTTAATAGGCATATTGAGTTCGATAGAATCTTTGGCGATGTTGTGGCCGAGCGCGTTCAACGCTTTGAAGATGTCGGCTTTGTTTACGGAACCGAACACCACGCCGTCGCTGTTGACGGTTTTGGTGAACGGAAGCACGACGCCGGCCAATTTTTCGGCGATGGCGCGGGCTTCGGCAAGTTCCGCTTCGATGCGTTTGGCGCGGCGTTCAGCGCCGAGCTGCCAGTTCTTAATGGCGCCTTCGGTGGCGATTTCCGCCAAGCGGTGCGGCACCAAGAAGTTGCGGGCGTAACCGGGCTTTACATCAACGATGCTGCCCACCATACCCAGGTTTTTCACATTCTGTTTCAAAATAACTTTCATTTCCAAATCCTCCGGCTTATTTCTTGGGCAACGAATACGGCAAAATCGCCAGATTGCGGTCGCGTTTGATCGCTTTGGTGATTTGGCGCTGGTGCTTGGCGCAGGTGCCGGTGATTCTTCTGGAAAGGATTTTGCCGCTTTCCATGGTGAAGGACTTTACAAACTGAAAGTTCTTGTAATCGATATTTTCGATTTTTTCCGCGCAGACTTTGCAGACTTTTCTTCTGCTTTCGAAGCGCTTTTTGCCCATAAACGGACGCGCCGGTCTTTCGGGGCGGGCGGCCGGAGCGGCGGTGTTGGCCGCGGGGGCTTGGGTTTTAATTTCTTCGGACATTGGATATTCCTCTTGTCTTAAAGTTTAAAAGGGCACGTCGTCTTCCATTACTTCGGAAGTGGGGACGTCGTCCTTAGCGGCCGCGTGGGTTTCGTAAGAAGAACCACTGGCGGCACCGGATTCCAGAATTTGAATCCGGCGGGCCGTAACCTGCAGGGATCTGCGGGTTTGCCCGGTTGTTTTGTCGGTGTATTCGCTGCTGGTGAGGCGGCCTTCCACTTGAATGGGAGTCCCCTTTTTCACCCGGTCTTTACACCGGTCGGCAGCCGCGCCCCAAACCACTACGGGAACGAAAACCGTGTCGTCTTTCCACTCGTTTGTGGTAGCATCCAAATATCTGCGGTTCACCGCAATATCACAACGGCACACTGCCTGGCCTTTCTGCGTAAACGCCACATTCGGGTCACGTGTTAACCGTCCGACTAGAAGGACAAGATTTTGTTCCGGTAATTTGATTTGTGCGGGCATATTTTAACCTTATTTTGCAACGACAGGAGCCGGTTTGGCTTTAACTTCCATGGCGATCATAGTCATGG
The DNA here is from genome assembly GCA_030540535.1 of Elusimicrobiales bacterium. Classification (GTDB taxonomy): domain Bacteria; phylum Elusimicrobiota; class Elusimicrobia; order Elusimicrobiales; family Elusimicrobiaceae; genus Avelusimicrobium. Next base: position 1,069 of record JAUNWB010000256.1, on the reverse strand, counting down.
AGCGGAGTACTTTTTCGTTGAGTTTCAAAGCGTCTTCAAAAATTTTTACAAATTTCGGTTCGGCTTTAAATTTCAAATAGAGGTAGAAACCGTCGCGAACGTGGTTTACTTCGTGGGTGAATTTTCTTCTGACCAATTTTTCTTCGCTGGTTACTTCCCCGCCGTGTTTGGCGATAAGTTCTTTCGCTTTCAACACGAATTCGCCCACTTCTCCGTCGGAGAGTTGGGGTTTAACAATAATTACGCTTTCGTAAGTTCTCATATACTCTATTTTATTTGCGTTTTGTTTCGTCAAAAAACCCCCACGGGAATTTTCCATCCCGCGAAGTTTTTTGCAAATCTCTTTCGGGCGTCAATACACCTGTGGCCCGGGCGGATTTTTTCCTATAGATATTATAGCAAAAAATAAACCGAAATAGGCGGTTAACCGCGTTTTAGGAAAATTTTGGACGGGCTTGTGGCCCCTTTGATGAGGGAAAGTTTATTTTCGGGCAGGCCCAAATGTTCAGCCAGCGCGGCGCGGACGGCTTCGTTGGCGCGGCCCTGTTCGGCGGGCGCTTTGACCCAGATTTCAAACGTATCGGGGGATTTTTGTTCCAGCCGGTTTTTCTTTTCCCCCGCATGGACCTTTACTTTAATATAACTTTCCATAAGTTTATTTTACTTTTTTATTAAAAAAGTAAGCAAAAAACACTTTTACTTTTTGTTCCGACAAAAAGTAACAAAAAACTCGCAGGCCGGGCCCTATAAAACCCCATTCCGTCCGGCGCATTTTACAACTCGCTCCGCTCAAACAAATAAAATGCGATACCCGTACGGAACGGTTTTTATAGACAGGGCATGGGCCTGCAAAACACCGACAAGAAGCATAAGGTGGCCAAGGGGCGAATACAACAAGTACGAAAGTTATGTATGCCGTACAGATTAGAATAACATTGTAGAAGTTTATATGATTTTTCAAAACCGCTTTTAGTTGGCGTTGATTTAGTTGGGAGTATAGGCGTGCCTGAATGGCACGTCAAGGGCAAGAGACCGCCAAATAAACAGGTTTTGGAAAATTGTTTATCCT
>JAUNWB010000255.1 GCA_030540535.1 Elusimicrobiales bacterium | reverse complement strand
GTGGGGATTTCGCAGGGAATTGCCCAGCTGCCGCTGTATTCCGGCCTGGGGTACCGCCTGTTTGTATGGGCGTTTTGTACGGCGGTGGTGATTGGGTTTGTGTCGTGGTACGGGGAAAAAGTGCGTAAAAACCCGCAGGAAAGCATCACGTACGAAGCCGATTTGGAACGCCGTAAAACGCTGCATTTAAACGTGCTTGAAAAGCCCGAATTTAAGACTTCCCATATCTTGATTTCCGTCGTGTTTGCGCTCGGGATGGCGGTGCTGGTGTACGGCGTGGCCGTTTTCCACTGGTATATTGTGGAAATTTCCGGCCTGTTCCTGGGGGTCGGTTTAATCTGCGCCATCATCGGCCGCTTAAAACTCAACCAAACCACCGACGCTATTGTAGACGGCGCGCGCAGTATGGTGAGCGTTTCCGTCATGCTGGCGTTGGCGCGGGCGATTGTGGTAATCGCTTCCGACGGGCGGATTTTGGATACCGTTTTGCACTCCATCGCGGACGGTATCGGCCAGCTTCACCCGTTAATGGCGGCCGAGGGGATGTTTTGGGCCCACTCGTTTATCAACTTTTTTGTGGCTTCCGGCTCCGGCCAGGCCGTGCTGACCATGCCCGTTATGATTCCGCTTTCGGACTTAATCGGCGTCAGCCCGCAGCTTTCCATTCTTGCCTACCAATTCGGCGAAGGGTGGACGAACGCCGTCATTCCCACCGCTCCCGTCACCATGGCCGCTATCGGCATGGCGGGTATTCCGTGGCTGAAATGGGCGCGCTGGAATGTGCCGCTTCAAATTGTGCTGGCCGTTTTATCCATGCTGCTGCTTATTCCGCCGTATCTGCTGAACTGGAAATAAACTTCTCTAACCTTAGAGGGGCCCCTTTCCGGGGCCCTTTTTTTATGAATAATTCCGCCAAAATAGACCTGGAAAACGGGATTTTTTTCCGTGCCGCCCGGTTGCAGGTGCGCATAGACGCGTGCCGGGGCGAGCTGTTCTGCGCCGCGCCGGACGCGCGGCTGCAGGTGATGTTATGCGTGTATAATGCGTTTTTTGCGGAAGAAAACCGGCGGCTGTGCGGGGATGACGCGGCGGAGTGGCGGCACTGGTGGATTCACTATAAAAAACAGGCCGCCGCGGGCGGGGGGACGCTGCCCTGTGCGGTATATCGGCCGGACTTGCGGGCGGAACTTGCCTGGATATGTTTTAAAAAATAATTGACAAACAATTATTTTATATGCTATAATAAATGTATAATTACAAAACGCAATTTACGCGCTTTGTAATTTTTTTATCCCGCCTTTTTTCTCTCTTTATTTTCCGAATATACACGCGTTTAAAGCGCGTTGCCGTCGTTTATACCGTATTCGGAGTTTTATTCATGCCTATTCATAAAAAAACCGCTCTTTCCAAGGTGGTCGCCCGTGTCGCCAAAAAAGCGCCGCCGCTTCGTTATCAGCCGGAATTTTGCGAACGGTTGCTGACATTCTTTGATGTTCCCGCCTTCCGCGTAACCGAAGTAATGAAGCGCGACGGGTCCGTTTCCCTGGTGGAGACCGCCGCCGAACTGCCCACGTTCGCGGCGTTTGCCAAATCCCTGGGAACAACATGCGCCGTGCTGGATGAGTGGGAAAAAAAGCATCCCGCTTTCCGGGAAGCGGCCCAAAAAGCGCGTGATTTGCAAAGTAATATCCTCATCCAAAACAGCCTGCGCGGCAACTATTCCGCGTCGTTTGCCGTGTTTACGGCAAAAAACCTTTTGGGTTGGCGCGACGGCAAAGACGACGCCTCACCTTCCGGGCCGTTGGTAGTGCGTTGGGAGGATAAATGAAATCTTCCTCTGTTGTAATTCCGTATCATCCCCGCCCGGCGCAGGCGCAGATTCACCCGCAGTTGGAAACGCACCGTTTTTGTGTACTTGTTACCCACCGCCAGTTGGGCAAGACGGTTTGCGCCGTCAATCACTTGCTGAAAAAAGCGCTTCAAAACACAAAATCCCATCCGCGTTATTTTTATATCGCGCCTCTTTTAAAACAGGCCAAAATGATTGCCTGGGATTATTTAAAACGTTTTTCCGCGCCGCTGCCTGGGGTCAGCGTACACGAGAGCGAACTGTGCGTCCGGCTGCCCGGCGGTGCGCGTATTTGGGTGACCGGGGCCGACAACCCCGATGCTTTGCGCGGTACGTACGCTGACGGCGTAGTGCTGGACGAATACGCCCAAATCAAGCCGGACGTATTTACCGAAATCGTCCGCCCCATGCTCCTTTCGCGTGAAGGCTGGGCCGTTTTTATGGGCACCCCAAAAGGACAGAACGCGTTTTACGAACTTTTCAACCGCGCCCGCAAAGCCGCCCAAACGGAGCCGGGCGTGTGGTGGGTGGGGGTATTCCGTGCCGACGAATCGGGCGTAATCGCTCCGGCGGAACTGGAACGGCTGCGCCGGGAAACGCCGTCCCACGTGTTCCGGCAGGAATATCTGTGTGATTTTACCGCCAGCGCGGAAAATATTTTAATTCCCATTGACCAAGTTTCCGCCGCCTGTACCCGGCGTTATGCGTCCGGCGAGTTGGGCGGCGCGCCGAAAATTATCGGCGTGGACCCGGCCCGCTTTGGCGACGACCGAAGCGTTATTTTTATGCGCCGCGGACTGCAGGCTTATCCGCCGCTTGTGTTTGCTAAAATGGACAACATGGCTT
>JAUNWB010000003.1:12114-15448 GCA_030540535.1 Elusimicrobiales bacterium | reverse complement strand
ATACGTGACCACTAATGATTCTTTAACATACGAGTTCTTGGGGCTAATGGATGATTCCACATATTATGTTAGAGGTACAGGTAAAACTCAAAATGGGATTGAGATTGATACAGACTATATTTACATCCGAGTAAATTACGTTAATCCTTCTTTCTTTTCTCATTTAATTCTTGAAAACGTCCCCAATTCAGGCAGCATAAAAATTGGCTCATATCTGATTACTTCAGAAGGTGAAACTATAACAGATGTGAAATATATTCAGGATGAGTATGTTGACCTACGAAATAATACCGTTGTTTTTAAGGATGACTTTACTTTTCCCGATAATTGGACAATTGGTGAGCGTCTTTGTGATATCAAAAAGAATGTTCCGTTAATGATCATTTCAGATAAGAATAAGGATATTACTCTATATTATCGAGAACGTTACATTCATGAAAATGGATTATTAAAAGGATTTTTTGAGTTAAAAACAGAATCCCCTCTGTCGTGCAATGCAGTTCATAATACAGACTTTATTGATCCGATTACTCCATATGATTTATATACAATATGGATTCAATATAAAAACGATACGTTTGATTTTCGGGCTATTTATATCAGGACTTTAGAGAGTCTTGATTGAAAGGAGTGGTTAGATGTTAGTATGGTTAGGCTGCACTTGTGCTGCTTCTGATGATTCAATTTCCCCCACTCCGATTGGTATTTCTGGTGTATCCGAAATAGAAATGACAAACAGTGTCGCAGATGAATTTTTTGCAACAAGAAGTACGGATGGCGCGCTAATTGAAAATGATATTCCAGATAAAAGCAAATGGGATTATGATACCATGCTCCATGCTTTATTCCAGAATGATTTGTTTGCAGGTAATGTTGATTTTACGGTAAACAGCTTTAATATGCTGCGGATTAAGCGGCGAGAAAAAGGTACTTATACCTGGTTAACACTGTATGAAAAACCGATAAAAACTAATCTGGATTTCTCCTGCACGTATGAAGATTATTATGCAAGAAATGCAATTGAATACGAATATGCACTTGTGCCGCTCTCTGCAAATGGAACGGAAGGCAGTTATATTATTTCAAGCATTGTAAGCGACTTTAACGGAGTGTGGATTGCAGAAAAAGATCTTTCTGTCCATGCTATGTATAATCTGGAATTCGGGACCAATATCTACAATAATACAAGGGTGATTCGCGCTGGTGGGGAAAAGTATCCGCATGTATATCAATTCGGAGAGTCTGGAGCGGTAGATGGCAATATAACTACAACCTTTTATCCAGAAATCAATGGGTGTATGACATTGGATAATGCAGTTGAATACCGGCGAAACGTAATAGATCCATTTCTGACGAATGGCAATCCCAAAATTATTAAGCATTGGGATGGACGTATCTGGCTGGCCGTAATTACTGACAATATTGATATCAGCGAAGATTATTGGAAGATGCCATTATACTCTTTTTCATTCCAGTCCATTGGAGATCCAAATGACCAGAGCGATTTATACGATTCGAATCTGATTGATATACAAGGCAGGTGATTCTATGAGTTATACACCTGTACAATCAGATATTAATATGCTTTTCCAGAAAGTTAAAAAAAGGAAAATCAGACTTGAATTACTCGATAAAAAATTTCGTGTATTAAGTATGATTGAAGGGAATTGTGAGTCTGATAATTTCTCTATTGATTCTACATCCCTTATCAGACGAACTTACAGTTGTAATTTACATATAGCAGATGATTCTCTTTTAATTGGTCCAGATAAGATAGTTTGGTTTGATAAATATATTCGACCATATGTTGGTATTTACAATCCCCGGACAAAAAAATATATCTGGTATCTGAAGGGAACTTTTGCTTATGAAACGGCAGATTACTCATATGACGAAAATAACAATACTCTTTCCCTTTCTTGTGTAGATTTAATAAGCATATTAACCGGAGATCGAAATGGGCGGCAAACCGGATTAGATTTCACAATCCCACAAGGGGAAGATGTTCGTAAATCGATTATCGGGATCATTAAAACCTTCGGGTTTACGCAATATCGGATTGATATCCCGGATACAACTGTAGCTTACGATTTAGAATTTTCTGCAAATGCTTCTGCCCATGAAATGATTGAAGAGCTAATGCAATTTTGTCCCAATTACGAATACTTCTTTGATATTGACGGAATTTTTGTTGTGCAGCGAATTCCATGTTTTTCAAATGATGTCACAATTTTAGATGATAAAGTGCTGCATAAACTAAAGACTTCTGATCCCGAGAGTTATTCTGTCGATTTTAAAACAGTCAAAAACTGCATCGAAGTATGGGGACATGAATTTGATGAAGAAGAACTTTCCGGATTTAATACAGCGACCTACTCTAATGGAATGTATGATGTTACGTTTGAGGCGATTACTGCTCTCGAAGAATACATGGTTGTCGGCATGACTGTCCCAGCAGCAAATCCTGCCAATACAAAAGTTCGTATCAATGGGAAATGGACATTTGAACTAATTGATCGATACAATAAAAGTGTTCCTGCGGGGACAATGCAAAAAGACACGTCTTATATGTTCTTATATCAAAATTCCAAACTTTATTATCTTGGCGGATTCAACATTCATGCAATTTTCAAAAACGAATTTCCAAATTCTCAGTTCTCAATCGAGAACGTAGGTGAAGAAATCTGGGAAATAAAATCCGGCGGAGAATATGAAGATATCCTATCTGATGCAGAGGCTATGGAACGCGCTATGTACGAATGCTATCTGAGTAATTTTAATGAATCTCTTTCTTTTTCAATTGAAGATATTCCATGGCTGGATGTAAATCAAAAAGTTTCTTATCTCCCCCAAAACGCAAATTCTGAAAAGCCGCTTGAATGGCTTATTACATCTATCAGCGGTTCTGCCGATGAAAATGGCAGCACAATTGATCTGTCTTTAATTCGATTTTATCCCGATTGGAGTGAAATCTATAAAGAGATTGCGAGGTGATCTACGTGGCAGAAAAATATGAACTTGATCCAGTAACAGGGAAATATCCCGATCTATATGAAACAAATATGCCGGAAGCTCCGGATGATTTTGACAACCTTCTGGATATGACTGCAGATCTGCAGGGTTACTGGGATCAATATTTAACTTACAAGAAAGCTGGCAATACAGTTGCTGCAAATCAAGTATTAGTCGCACATCCTAAGTTAAAGCAATGCTTCTGGAATGCAGAAAAAGCAAATCAGATTATTCATGGACTACTGGCAACACAGAGAACGATTCATGACAACTTGGATGTATGGTTAAACAAAAAAGTAAATAACGAAATATTGATTCATAA
>JAUNWB010000003.1:0-12104 GCA_030540535.1 Elusimicrobiales bacterium | reverse complement strand
CCAGAAAATCCACTAACGAAACGTAACGATTCAAATATGGATTCATAATATACCAATTCTTTTGGGTTCTTGGACTTCCCAATCAGACGGAACATATACATACCGTTATTCCCGTGAGGATATTACACAAAATGGTATCCCGCAAGTGATATGGACATTGGAATCGAAACGAATTGCTATGAGAGCTGTCATTACTCCAGTCTCTTATGATGGATATATTGATTTTATCGCAGAGAAGCGACCATCTGGAGATATGACAATTGAATCTTTGATTATACATAACGAATAATTCATTCACTCTGGTTTCAGGGTGATTTTTCATTTTAAAGGAAGGTGAAATAAAGGTGGTCGGTTTTTCTAACGCAGACTCAGGTTTTGTCCCACCGGGCGAAACTGTTAACGTCACATCAGATAAGATCTTAGTCGGAACTTCGGTTCTGGATTCTGACGCCAATCTGGTAGAAGGATCTATGGCAGACTATTCTGGTACAACACAAACGGCTACTACTGCTGCTAAAAGCGGATCTTATGTAGCACTAACTGTTCCGAAAGCAGGCCGTTACTCTACAACAAGTAAGGTACAGATTGCTTACGGCACTTCTCTAAGAAATGCAATTGGCTATACAGATGCAAGTAAGGTATTGGCCGGAACGACAATTGCTGGACTTCAAGGAACTATGGTAAATCAAGGGGCGGTTGATGAACAAATTGCTCCGGGAGCTACTTATACGATTCCACCAGGTTATCATAATGGTTCTGGTACAGTAACTGCAAGTGGGGATTTCTCATCCCAAACTTCGGATGCAACTGCTGTTGCTGCTGATATTTTATACAATAAAACGGCATATGCGAAAGGTGCTAAAGTTACTGGTACGATGTCAAATTATTCCGGTACAAACAAAACAACCACATCTGTATCGCAAGTAACGAATTCTTATAGCACTCCTACTGGTATCCGGTTAGGTGTTCCCAATACAGGATATTACTCCACAACGAGCACAATTGAAAAGGCTTTTGATAACGCATTTCGAACAGCTATTGGATATACGGATTCTTCAAAAGTCTTATCTGGTACTTCAATTGCTGGATTATCTGGCAGTATGACGAATCGCGGTGCAGTGGATACAACGATTAATGCTGGAGAAACATATACTGGTTCTGCTGGTTATTACAGTTCAATTAAGGTTGTGTCAAGCGGGACCCAAACAGATGATGCTACTGCTTCCGCAAGTGATCTGTTATATGGCGAAACAGCTTATGTAAACGGAATGAAGATTACTGGTACAATGTCCAATCGTGCAGGATCTACTTATGCAGCGTCTACAGTAGCAAGCACGACAGACAGTTATGGCGTAAAGAATGGTATTTCATTAACAATTCCTGGTTCCGGATATTACTCCACAACGAGTAAAATAAGTAAGACCTTTGATGCTAATTTCCGGACAGCAATCGGGTACACAAGTTCCTCAAAAGTTTTAAGTGATACAACCATTGCTGGTCTTACAGGTACAATGTCCAACATTTCTTCAAGCGAAGTTGCAAAATCTGGCGTGGTTTCTGGCAGCTATTTCTATATGCGGATGAGTAATGGTGCGCATGTAACGAATGCATCCAGCGGTTATCCTGAAGTATATATGACTTTAGCTAATCTACGAACAGCAATTGGCTATACCGATTCTAGTAAAGTTCTATCTGGCACAACCATTGCTGGTCTGGCTGGTAGCATGACAAATCGTGGATCAATTAGTGCTTCTATCACACCGTCAAATACTACTTATACGCTCTCTAGTGGATATTACAGTGGCGGTACGGTTAGCGCTAATCTTTCTTCGTATCTAACTGCTACTGCTGCTCATGTTTTAGCCGGGAAAACTGCAATTACTTCTGATAGTGAAAACGGAAGCATCACTGGTACAATGACAGATCGGACTGTAGTTGATAGTACAATTGGAGGATTAAACAGTACTTATCCTAACGTTGCTGTACATAAGGGAAGCAATATTGGAATGAGAACTACAACAGTTAGCGGAGAATCACTCATTGCACTAAAAGTCCCCGCCGGATATTATAACGGCGATACATATGTCGGTACACTTGCTTCTGATTTCGGCAATGCAACTGCTGCTAAAGTACTTAGTGGAAACACATTTACTTCCACCGCCGGAGTTAAAGTATCCGGAACTCTCGCCGTATCTTCTGTAGTGTCTTTTAGCGCAAGCGCATATAGTACTTCCGGTATTTTATGTACCTGGAAGTGGCCTGCAAAGGGTCCGTATAGTGGGGTGATTATATGCGCAAAAACAGGAAGTTACCCTACAAGTGTTAGTGATAATCAAAAATATAAAGGAACAGGTAGTGGATATACGGCTGGATCTACCGCAACCAAAATTATAACTGGATTAACGGCTGGTACTACTTACTATATAAGAATTTGGGTGTATTTAAATGTGACTGCCCCCAGCGCAACTACTATGTATAGCGGATATAAAGAAGCTACTGCAACGACCAGTTCTCATGGAAGTACAACTATTACAGCTTCCGGAACATGGACAGTTCCTACCGGAATAAGAAGCATTGATATCTTCTGTGTTGGCGGTGGAGGCGGCGGTGGAGGTGCCTATGTAACCAGAACCGGATCTAGTGGTTCTTATACTGTTGATTGCCGTGCAGGCGGCGGTGGTGGCGGTGGTTATGTAGCTACTAAGAAAAATATAGCTGTTACACCAGGAACTTCTCTTACTGTCACAGTCGGAGCTGGCGGAAGTGCTGGGAAATATCTATATAGCACGAATAGCACTACAACCGGCGGTCCAGTAACAGGTGGGACAGGCGGAACAACGTCTGTAAAAAACGGAAGCACAGTATTGTGTTCTGCTAGTGGAGGCATAGGTGGTGGTTCTGGTACAAATGCTACTAATGGCGGGAACGGTGGTTCTGGTGGAGGTAGAGGTGCGAATTCTTCATCTAGCAGTGCAGGTAATGGCGGTTCGAATGGTGGAAACGGTATTGGAGCTACTACCAGTGGTACTACTTATGGTGTTGGTTCTGGTTCTACTACTCGTGCATGGGGTGATTCGTCAGGAACTCTTTATTCCGGTGGAGGAGGCGGCGGCAACTATTACCGTAAAGATAAAGATGGTGACTGGGCGTATAGTGGTGGATCTGACGGTGGTTCTGGCGGCGGCGGCTATGGTGGTCAGGTAACGAATACGTCTGATGACACTGTAAATCCTTCGGCTGGTAGTTCTAATACCGGCGGTGGAGGCGGCGGTGGTTACACCTCTGTAATTCAATCTACAGGCAATGGAACTAATGGCGCTGCGGGTGGTTCCGGTGTCATTCTAATTAGATGGTAAAAAGGAGATATTTACATATGGCAATCACAACACACAATTATGCACAAATCGACACAGAATTACAGGAAGTAATGAATGTGATCGTCTGTGAAGATTATGAGATGGCAAATTTTCTTGCACGAGCAATCTATGGTGAAGAAAACGGAATCGCCGTAGATATTACGGAGTGGCCGGTTGGTCCCGGTTACAAATACATAGATGGAACTTTTTATGAACCGGATGGTGAAACTCCGGTTCTTCCTATTCCATCTCCAGAACGGCGATGTGAGGAATTAGAAAAAGAAAATACAGATCTTCAGTTGGCTCTTGTTGAGCAATATGAAGAAAATCTTGCAATGCAGGAGGAAATCACAAACACACAACTAGCGCTGACTGAAATTTACGAAAGCATGATGGAGGTATAAAAGACATGGCAAAAGTATATGCAGATTTGATCCGAAAGGGTCTGAAAACAATTGAACAGGTTCCTGAAAAAATACGAGCAGCGGTTGAGGAATTATTAAATGCTTAACCTACTGCTTTTTTTAATGTCACGAAAGGAGAAAGAAACTATGGCAATTATTTACGCTACGCTCATTGTAAAAGGAAAGAAAACTTATAAACAGGTTCCAGATAAGATTAAGGAGCAAGTAAAACAGGTATTAATCGACCTGGAATGCGAACACCTGATTATCGAAGATTAATCATAACCATATCCGTCAGGCAGAACATGTCTGGCGGATAACTCAATTTAGAAGGAGGAAATGCTAATGGCGATATCTTTTGAAGAGTCCATGAAGAACCTGCAACAGCAACCAACAGTTCGGACTACGATGGCTTTAGCACGAAGCGCGGCAGCAGTTCCGGCTTCATTATCATTGGAAGATGCAGAAGCAGAAAATGCATTAAACGTAGAAGACGCAGCAGTTGCCGCTTCTGATCCTTCTGATACGGTATATCAACGGAGTGAGAAATATCTATGGTATGAAGAATATTCCGATACCAAACTTTCTTACGTTGATGGCAATACAAAAAGCATTACAGTCGATCCAACGCAGATTAATTTGACGCAAGAAACAAACAGTCAATACATACCATTTGAAATGGATCGTTATTATGATGGTATCGATCTGATGAAAATGTCCTTGCAAATTCATTTTATGAATAAGGACAAAGATGAAGCATATGCCGTTCCAGTTAATGTATCTTACAGTACCGACAAAATTCGCTTTGCGTGGCTGGTAGATAACCGTGCTACTGCTGTGGCCGGAGATGTATTGTTTGAAATTCGGGCAATCGGAATCAACGAAAAAGGTGACGATTACATTTGGTCTACGAAGCCTGATGGCAAGATCAATATTCTTGCTTCCTTGGCTGGAAATGGTGTCATCACTCCATCACAAGATTGGACGACTCAGTTCATTGTACAAATCAATGAGCGGGTTGCACAGGCTCAGTCTGCCGCTCAGGAAGCACAGGCCGCTGTTTCCAATGCACAAACTTCGGCAAATCAGGCGCAGACTGCCGCTTCCCAGGCTCAGAATATTGTAGATAATGCGGTTCAGGAATTAACGCAGACGTTAACGGAAAATATTCTTTCAAATTACTATACAAAAACAGAAGTTGATGGTCTTTTAGAAGAAATTGACTTAACAGAAGTATATGAAGCAATCAATAACATTGACGGACTGGCAAAATTCAATGTTGAGCTTGATCCAGAAACGAACATTCTTACCTTCTATAACGGGGAGGCTGTGATCAAATCGGTTACTCTGAATCTGGCTCCGTCAGCTGAATGGGTTACTGCTTATGATGCCAAGGTTGACAGCAAGATCTCTGAAGCGCTCTCTCCTATCCAGACTGATTTAGATGCATATAAGGAAACTGTCGATGCGGATCTGGAAGCGATTCATAATGATATTGATGGTTTACCACAGACTTTGGCAACGGATTATTATAATAAAGAAGCGACAGATACATTACTGAAAAATAAATCAGATAAGTCTACCGTAAATACATTATCAACTGCGGTATCTGCTGTGGAATCTACAGCTAACGCAAATAAAACCAGCATTACCACATTAGGCGGTAAAATTGCTGATCTGGAAAATACAATTGGCGAAATTGATACCAGCCCACGAGTAACTTATGAAGCAACCTATGATGAAGAGCAAATTTATACTTTGTGGGAAATTGAGGGTGAAGGCGATCAAGAGGTTCGCACTCCGAAAGGTCAATTCAAAATTCAAGGCGGTGGAGGTTCCGGTGGCACAAGTAGTGTTCTTAAGATTGAGTATGTTACAAAGACGCCTCTTACCGTTACTGTAAATGATAAGGCATTAATTAAATTCAATTTCTCTGGCACAGACTCTTCAGGAGATGTTGTTACCGAAGGTACTGCAACCTGGCGTGTGGGTAATACAATCGTTGCGACTTCTACGGTAATTGCTGGCGAGAATACCTTTGATGCAACTGACTATCTATCTCTCGGTACACAGAAGGTAATGTTAAGTGTTACTGATGATGCTGGAAGCTTAGTAACCAAATCCTGGACTGTCCAGAAAATTGATGTCCGACTTGAATCTTCTTTCAATGACAAGCTGACCTATCCGATTGGAACGGTATCTTTTGATTATACGCCTTACGGGGCGATTTCCAAAGATGTACATTTCATTCTTGATGGTACAGAACTTCCGAAAGTTACTACTACTTCTTCCGGTATTCCTATGGCCTACTCTCTCCCATCTCAATCTCACGGTGCTCATCTATTAGAAGTCTACATAACTGCTGAAATCAACGGCTCTATAATCGAATCTAATCATATTACAAAAGATATTATCTGGTATGATGCTTCCAGCGAAGACCCGGTGATTAGCTGTGTGCAGCAGAATATTACTGCAAAGCAATATGATACCACAAATATCATCTATTCTGTGTATGATCCACAGACTGAAAATCCTAAAGTTACTCTGGCAGTTGATGGAGAGACAGTATCTGCCTTGACACTGGATAGTAATACTCAGACCTGGCAGTATAAAACCTCGGATGTCGGCGAACATATATTAACCATCACCTGCCGGAATATTGTGAAAACGCTGAAAGTCGTTGTAGAAAAGCTGGACATTGATATTGAACCAGTGACGGCTGGCCTTGCATTCGATTTTAATCCTTCTGGACGCTCTAACAATGACGCTGACAGATTATGGTCAGATGGTGATGTGGCTATGACCGTTTCTGATAACTTTGACTGGATGAATGGCGGTTATCAGATTGATGAAAACGGGGATCAATATTTCGGGATTAAAGCTGGTACTTCTGCTGTGATCAATTACCAGCTATTTGCTGATGATGCAAAGAGAAATGGCAAAGAATTTAAGCTGGTATTTAAGACCACAAATGTTCGGAAGGCAGATGCTACGTTCTTGACCTGCATTGATAGATTGAATTCAAAGATTGGTTTGCAAATGAATGTGCATGAAGCATATATATACGCGAGTGCAGGAAGTTTGTATTTACCGTATTCCGAGGAAGACATTATCGAGTTCGAGTTTAATATCAATAAGAATACGGATATCCCGATGGTTATGGGATATGAAGATGGAGTGGCTACACGTCCGATGATCTATTCTGATAGTCATGATTTTACGCAGATTAATCCACAAGTGATTACTATTGGTTCAGAAGATTGTGACGTATTTGTTTATAGGCTGAAAACATATTCTACTTCTCTTACAGATACAGGAATATTGAACAATTTCATTGCTGATGCTAGAAGTGCAGATGAAATGATTAATCGGTATAATCGGAATCAAATTTATGATGAAAATAATCTGTTGACTCCTGAGATTCTTGCCGAAAAATGTCCACAATTAAGAATTATCAAATTGGAAGCTCCGTATTTTACAAACAATAAAAGCGATAAAGTTTCGAATACTACGATTCAAATGATTTATAAAAATGGAGATGCGATTCTTGATAACTGGACGGCGTATAATTGCCAACACGCAGGGCAAGGTACTACTTCTAATGAATATGGTGCTGCTGGACGTAATCTTGATCTAATTATGAATAAGTCTGATTCGTACTTTATTCTTGGTGATGGTACGACACGAACAGACAAGGTTTCATTAACTCGTGATTCTATAGGCGTTGCGTATATGAATATAAAAGTGAATATTGCAAGTAGTGAAAACGCAAATAACGCATTATTACAAAGACGATATAATACATACAATCCGTATATTCGTCCAATTCGTCAAACAAATCCAAAAGTAAAAGATACTATGGAATTCTATAATTGTGTTGTTTTTGTTAAAGAAAGTAATCCGGATTTATCTACACACAGGGAATTCCAAAATACTGACTACAATTTCTACGCGATTGGTAATGTGGGCGATTCCAAGAAGACAGATAAAACTAGATTAAATGACCCTGATGATCCGCAAGAATGTATTGTAGAAATTATGGATAATACATTACCAAACTCTACATTCCCCGGTGATGTAGAGGGTTTGGAAAATCTTGAGAAAGATCCATTCGATGAGTCTATGACTTATGGATGGAGATATGAACCAGAAGATACTCAAGCATGTATTGAAGCTTGGAAAAATTTCTATAAATTCGTAGTTAATTCTACAGACGATGAATTCAAAACTAATCTAAACAATTACTTCGTAGTCGATTCCGCACTCTTCCTCTATTTATTTACCACACGTTACACCATGATTGATAACCGCGGGAAAAATTTGTTCTTCCATTATGGGAAAACAGGGGAATTCGATTCTGAAGGAAATCCAATTCGTAAATGGGACTTATGTTTCAATTACGACAACGACACGGCTTTGGGAATTAACAACTCCGGTGAGCTTACCATGACTTATGGTTATGAAGACACCGATTATAAAACAAAAGATGATCCATCTACTGGTTATGCATTTAATGCAGCAACAAGCACATTCTTTTGTAGAATCCGTGATTTGTTTAAAGATGAATTATGTGATATGTTTGTTGACAGAGAATCAGCAGGCGCATGGAGTTCAGAAGGATTAATTAATCAATTTGATGAATGGCAATCCGAATTTCCAGAGGAATTGTGGAGATTAGATATTGAACGTAAATATCTTCGCCCTTATAGAGCCGGAAACACCAGATTTTTAAATCAGATGGCGAATGGTAAAAAGAAATACCAACGTAGACAGTTTGAACGCGATCAAGAAAAATATATGGCAACAAAATTCTTTGGTAATGTTGCGGTGTCTGATCAGATCATGTTTAGATGCAATACGCCAACTGGTAATGTAATAATTCAGCCTGATTACACATTGCACTTAACTCCTTATGCAGATATGTATCTATCTGTCATGTTTGGAGCTACTTATAAGACACAAGTCCGGGCAAAAGCAGGTCAGCAATATGATATCACTTGCCCATTCACGACAATGGATGACACTGCGGTATTAATCTACTGCTCTTCTCAAATTCAGGCAATCGGTGATCTTTCCCGTTGTTATATTCACGATAATGATTTTTCCAAAGCAAGCCGTTTGCAAGAGCTTATTATCGGAAATGCTACAGAAGGTTATCAGAATACCTTCTTAACCAACTTGGGCACTGGTAACAATACTCTGCTTAAGAAACTTGATATCCAGAATACTCCTAACTTGGCTCAGGCACTGAACCTGACTGCCTGCGGTAATCTGGAGGAGCTGTACGCACATGGATCTGGGCTAACTGGTGTGACTTTCGCAGATGGCGGTAAAATCCGTATTGCAGAGCTGCCAGCTATCACCTCTATTACAATGCGAAACCTAGCTTATCTAACTGGTCTGGATATCGCCGCATTTAACAATTTGACAACATTAATTGTAGAAAATTGTGGTACTGTTGATGTTCAGGACTTCTTTGCGGAAGCTTCAAATATCAACCGCGTTAGAATCACAGGTATTAACTGGACTCTTGAAAACACTGATCTTCTTGACCGTATCTACAAGATGTATGGTATCGATAAGAACGGTTACAACGTAGCACAATCCGTACTGGCTGGATCTGTTCATGTTCCAGTTATGAGGGAACAATTACTCGCGGATTATCATGCTGCTTGGCCGGATCTGGAGATTACTTATGATACTCTGATTAATCAGTTTTCTGTAACCTTTATCAATGATGATGGTTCTATTTTGGATGTCCAGTATGTGGACAAGGGCGAGAAGCCAGTAGACCCGATAACTCGGGTAGATAATCCAATTCTTACACCTACAAAGACAAGTACGGTGAGTACAGACTTTACGTTCGCTGGATGGGATACGAATTTTGTCAACGTGTTTGCAAATCAAGTCATTACCGCTACCTACTCAGAATCGCTGCGGAAGTATACGGTGAAGTACGTGTCTCGTGGGACAGTTTTGCAGGAGTCCATTGGGGAATATGGCACAACCGCCTTCTATCATGGCGATATTCCTGTTTATACTGCCGAAGAATCCGCTTTCAAATATTACTTGTTTGATCGCTGGGATCAGAGCGGCTATATTAATGGTCCGAAAACGATCAACGCTGTTTATGATACCTGTGAGTACAACCTTGGTTACTTTGATGGTAAAGATTTAAGTACGCTTCGCCCGGTTGAGATCTATGCAATGATCAAACTTGGGATCGAATCCGAACATGTTGAATTGAAGGACTCTATTACATTTGAACTTGGTCACGATTACAGCTTTGAGGATATTGAGGAACAGGTTCTGATTGGCGAAAAAACGGAATTCACTGGAAATAATTACGTTGATACCGGAGTGTCTATCTTTGATGAAGACCGGGATTTTGTGCTGGCAATGGATTATAAATTTGCTGCTGACAATACGAATACTTCTGTTCTGGCACAATGCTATCAAAGCAATGGTTCCAATGGATTCCGATTATGGTATAACACGGAACCGAAGCTTGCCTGGGGAACCTCATCGGTTTCTCCATCTGCGGTGAATAAACGCGAAATGCTTGTCATTCGCCATATTAAAGGTCAGAACGGACTGCATGTCTATATGTCTAATCTTGCAGGAACCGAATCAACTTATACTGAATTGTCCAAAACAAGATCAACCATAACGAACGCTACATTCGTATTGGGATGTGCGAAAGCAGACGACGGCGCGTATGAAAATTATGCAAAGGGTACGGTATATTGGAGCAAGATCTGGTTTGCAGATCTGGGAGAAGAAGCATGTAAGAATCTGGTTGCATGGCCTCATGAAACTCGGACGGTTGAGATGTGCGGCTTCAAGAAATATTATCTAAGTGACAATTCATCAAAACGTTGTTCTATGACTTTCCTGGATTCTCATCTCCTGTCTCGTGACATGATCCTAAATGATTCTTCTTCTAACACCGGTGGATGGGCAGCTTGCAGCCTGAATACTTATCTGAATTCCAGACTATACGATGCAATGCCAGTACAATGGAAACAGCTTGTGAAGCAGGTTCAGATTGCGTCTTCAATTGGAGATAAGTCAACAGAGATTTCTACTTCTGATTGTTATATTGCGATTCCCGCAGTTGTTGAAGTAGAACCGACCATGACCAATGAGCCATATGTGTATGAAGGCACTTCGATTCCGTTCCTGACTACTAACCAATCCAGGGTGTGTACATATGATGATGGTACTGCTGGCTCTTATTGGCTGCGTTCTCCAAATGTGACATATTCCAGTTATTATTATCGGATTGATGATGGTGGTGGATTATATGGTTATTACTACGCTTACAATGAAGGCGGCGTAAGGATCATGTTCTCAATCTGATAGGGGAGATTTTTTCTCCCCTTCTTATAGGTATTAGCAGCATTTAAATTTTAGGTTGATTTTATCCTAATATTTGTATATACTATAAGAGAAAGGAGACTGATACTATGAATATTGACACCAATACTATTGTTCCAATTTCTCTTGCTAACCAAAACTTTTCCAAAGTTGCACGGATTGTTGACCAATATGGATCAGCTGTTATCATGAAGAATAACACACCACGCTATATCATCTACGAATTCAACCAGACTGATTCCATGCAGGCAACGTCTGATGATGATGTCCTCGCAGCATCCAGTAAACTGATGCTGCGGAATAAGCACGTTTACGAGGAGCTTGCCAAATGAGAATACTAAGTAAGCGGCAGATCCTTATGCTCCATTCCGCTTTGATATCGGAATCGGGCGGTTCTGACGGTATCCGCGATGAAGGACTCCTGGAATCTGCAATAAATACACCATTTCAAACTTTCTCGGGCCAGGACTTATATCCTACTATGCTTGAAAAAGCGGCTTGTTTAGGTTTTGGTTTAATACGGAACCATCCTTTCATTGATGGCAATAAACGAATTGGGACACATGCGATGCTGGTATTTCTTGAAATCAACAACATAACACTTTCTTACGAAGATGAAGATCTGATTGCTATTATATTGTCTGTCGCTGCTGGTAAATCAAATGATAATAGGCTATTAGATTGGCTGCAAAAACACGTTGAATAAACGCTCCTCCCTTTGGTTCATCAAGCTAAAGGGAGAATTTTTTCAAAATACAATAACAAATTCCTTATCTTTTTATGAACAAGCATTTTCCGCCTTGTTCTTTTTTATTGAACAAATCATGGAGGATTCTATGTACTACAAAGTAATAAAAAACAACAGAGTTATCGACCTCCTCTCCCATCTTACCTATCTTAAATATCAGCCCAAACACAATATTATGATTGTTTGTACAGAGGATGATGCTCAGGCTATTTTATC
>JAUNWB010000254.1:2437-2733 GCA_030540535.1 Elusimicrobiales bacterium | reverse complement strand
AGGCGCGCCCGGCCATACTCCCGGGCGCGGTCCGTTTATTACTCCAGAACGATTTTATAATCTTCCCAGGCCAGCTGCGGATCGGCCTGGATTTTGAGCGTGCGGTGAATATTCTGCTCAATGTCGTTTTGGCGGGCTTTGATGGCGTCGGCCAAAACGGGGTGCAGCACCACCCGCAGACTGCCGCCGGGACGGCCGCTGGTCAAATCGTAAATTTCCCGCTGGATTTTAATGCGCATGCTCTCGGCGGACAAGACGCGGCCGGACCCGTGGCACTGCGGGCATTCTTCACTGAT
>JAUNWB010000254.1:0-2427 GCA_030540535.1 Elusimicrobiales bacterium | reverse complement strand
GTGCTGGCGCGTTTTCTTTCGCGCGTCATTTCCACCAGGCCCAGGCGCGTAATGGGCAGGATGCGGATTTTGGCGCGGTCCCCGTGTACGGCTTTGGCCAGGGCTTCCACCACGCGGTGGCGGCTGGAGGCTTTGCGCATATCAATAAAGTCAATGACGATAATCCCGCCGATGTTGCGCAAGCGCAGCTGGTGGGCGATTTCGCCCGCGGCTTCGATATTGGTCTGCGTGACGGTTTCTTCCTGCGATTTATTGCCGGTAAATTTGCCGGTGTTTACGTCGATGGCGCACAGGGATTCGGCTTCCTGGATGATGATACTGCCGCCGTTGGGCAAAGGCAGTTTAGTTTTGCGCAGATTATCGATTTCCGGCTCGATGTTATACGCCTCAAAAATCGGTGTTTTGCCTTTGTAGAGTTTCACGCGGTCCGCCAAATCGGGCGAGTTCTTTTCCACGAAATCAAGCACGCGTTCGTAATCTTTTTTATTGTCCAAAAGATAGACTTTGGCGTTTTCGGACAGTACGTCGCGCGCGACCTGCAGCACCGCGTCCATGTCTTCGTGCAAGAGCCGCGGAGAGCGGGACGTTTCAAATTTTTTCAAAATGGACTGCCACTGGCGGTACAGGTATTTTACTTCGCGTTCCAGTTCGTCTTTGCTGGCTTCTTCGGCTTCCGTGCGGACGATGCACCCCATGCCGTTTAAATGTTTGGCGGCCAGGTCCTGCATGATGTCGTTGAGTTTATGGCGCGCTTCGGAATCTTCGATATTTTTCGATACGCCCACAAAACTTTGGTGCGGCGTTAATACCAAATAACGGCCGGGGAGCGTCACGTCCATGGTTACTTTCATGCCTTTGGTGCTGATGGCGTCTTTAACCACTTGCACCATCACTTCCTGGCCTTTGTGGAGTACTTTATCGATGTTTTTCTTATCCCCGCCGATAACGTCGGAAATATACAGGTAGGCGTTTTTTTCGTAGCCGATGTTCAAAAACGCGCTCGAAATACCGGGCAGTACGTTTTCCACCGTGCCTTTGTAAATGTTGCCTACAATGTTAAGCGCACCGCGGCGTTCCCAAATCAGTTCGTTGACGCGGTCGTCTTCCAAAATGGCGATACGCGTTTCTTCAAACGAAGTATTCACCAGCACTTCCACGCTGGGTAATTCTTCTAAATTCTTACTCATGTTAAAATCCTCTCTTGGGCTTTTTAATAAAAAGGCCTCAAAACTCAAATCGGGTGGAACAAACCTTCCGAATCCCGCCAAAGCAAACATTCCCGGGTAACGGTTACTCCGTCCACCGAAAACGCTTCCTCTTCGGCCGGGACTTCCAATCCCAGCCAGGCGGCTAAAATCCATTCGGGTTTGACCCATTTGTCCTGCACGCTCTGAAGCGTCAGGACCGCTTCGTCCGGCGCCGGGGTTTCGGCCGACACGATAAACGGCTTTACGTCCGTTACGCACGCAAGCCCGTTTACCGCCCGCCGAGTGACTTCCACCCGCGCCTGACGTACAAAATCTTCCAACTTCCGCCCGTTCTCAAGGGCCGTAAAATCCCCCTGGAGCCGGTACCGGGCCGCGGCGGCCAGGTTCTGCACGGAAGGCAACGGATACGGCACGCGCCGCACGCTTACGATTTCCAGCCCGGCTGGGGCCGCCTTTGCAAGCGCCGCGCGGACTTCGTCCGCCGCAATCCGGTTTTGCAGATAAATGTCTAAGTACTCCCTCTCGGCGCGCTGTCCCAGCGCGGGCGCGGGGCCATAGGAAAGGCGCGGCCAGTTTGCGTTTACTTTGGCCGGCTCAAACGGCAGCCCCGAAGAGAGTACCATCTTTCTTACCGCGTTAAAAACGTTGTTCTGTCCGGCCGTCTTTTTGACGACACGGAACACTATACGCATTTTATAAATTTTTGGAAGGTTTATCATACTTTTTTATGCCTTAATGCGCCGCGCGTACACGGACTGCACCACCCCCAGGGCAAGTAAACTCGCCACCAGGTTCGACCCTCCATACGAGATAAACGGCAGCGGAATCCCCGCCACCGGCACAATGCCGATAAGCATACCGAAGTTCACCAGCATATACGTAAAAAACATGCCGAAAATCCCGGCGCATACCAGGTAACCGTAGCGGTCGCTTGAGCTGTACGCCACCACGATAATACGCCACAAAATCAGCAAATATAACCCCAGCACCGACAACGTACCCCACAGGCCGAGTTCTTCGCCCACTACGGCCAAAATAAAATCGGTGTGTCTTTCCGGCACGAACCCTAAGCGGGACTGCGTACCCGAAAAAAGCCCTTTGCCAAATACCCCGCCGGCGCCCATGGCAATTTGCGCCTGAAGCACGTTGTAGCCGGCACCCTTAGGGTCGGACTTGGGGGCCAAAAACGTTTCAATGCGCTTTCTTTGGTGGTGTTTCA
>JAUNWB010000253.1 GCA_030540535.1 Elusimicrobiales bacterium | reverse complement strand
GGTCCGCGCATTATATACTTTGAGCAGCCTTTGCCTGCCAAGCCGAAAAAGCCCCAATTTCCCAAGCATTCTTCCCTGCTCACGTCGCTCACGCCTGATGTGTATGCGAAAATAAACGCCCAGTTTTTACAAGAACTGAACACGTTAAAAGCCGCCAATCCCGAAGAAGGCGATAAAGAATACCAGCTGCTTCTGGCCCTGGCCGACTACGCCACCGTGTACGCCATGCTGACAAGCCCCAACCGGGTGAAAGAAATCGTCAAACTCTTTGACGGCAAAATCAACCGTAACCTGCGTGGAAATGTAAAACCTGGCGGCGATTTCAAAACGCAGTACAGCGCGGTGCTTAACGCCGTCTTTACGGCCGTATTTGAAAGCGTCCGATACGCCGACGCCGCTTCTTCCGCGTGGCAGGATACGCTTAATATGCTGACGGAGTTTTCCGATCCGGAACAATACGCCATTCCCTCGCGTATTTTTGCCCTGGAAACGGCCAGCCTGATGTTCCACTCTTCCAATACCTGCGCCTTTTCCGGAGATAACGCCATAAAAGACTTTAATGACCCCCGATTCGGTACGGGGCCCGTAGGCGGCGGGCGGTATTTCATATGCAACTCCGGCTCCAAAGACGACCAGCTGCGCGCCTTGTTTGCGCGGCGGACGGTGGATATTTATGCCCCGCTGAATCGTACGCATTACCTGGCGATGGAAGACTACGGCCTGGATTCCAAACAAATGCAGATGCTGGCCGATAAACTCGCCTACATTTACAACGGCTTTGCCAATGACGCTTTAAAGTGGGATACTTCCCGCAGCCGCGACAAACGGAGTTATGTGCTGGACAGAGGGGAAGACGGCAAATCGTTAATTTTAAACGGCCCCACTTCCGTCCCGGGTCTGGACCCGCTCGGCCAAGGGCACTTATTTCAACAGCCTAATGGCAAATTAAAAGAAATCAGCGGGTTTGGGCGCGATTCGGAAGGCCGCTGGGTTGAGATGAATTTGCAAAACGGCATCAACGCCAAAAGGCGCGATGACGAATACGGTATGCAGTTCGCTCTGTTTGTGGGCAATGCGATTTTCTGGGTTTACGGCGGAGAGATATTCTCCCTTATCGGCACGGCGTACCGCACCACCAAAGGCGCGATGATGGTATTGCCCAAAGCCATTAAAGCCGCTTCCACGGCCCAAAAAGGCCATCGGACCCTGGCATTTACCGTAAACATCCAAAAAGGCGTACGCTACGCCAATACAATGCATAAACTGAATAAAGCGGGCGTAACCGTATTGGCCGAAACCACCGGCACCCGGATGGTTACCCGCCCCGTGGCCGCACAGCCGGCTGCGGCGGGCACCAAACTGCTGCCCGGAGCCGCGGGCAAACCCGGTAAAGTGGCCATGGAAACGGTGGAAGAAACCTTCACCCAAACCAGGCCTATCCGCTCTATGTCCGGGCTTAGAAACCCGAATTTAACCAACTTGACGTTCAGCCAGCCGCTGCCCGGGTTTACCACCCAGCTGGGCACGGTAAATCCCGCCGCCAGAGAAATGCTCAAAGGCGGTATCCGCAATTACGACCAGTGGAGAAGACTCAGCCGCAGCTTAATCGGTGCGGACGGAAAGTCTTTCCAGCTGGCCAACCTTACCGGGGCGGAAATCAGCGCGCTTAGAACCGAAGCCCAGCTGATGATGGCCACCCGCCAAGCCGCCCAAGACGGCGCGTTTGACCTGTGGCTCCCGCTTGCCCCCAAAGGCTCGCCGATTAACGCCGCGGGAGAGTGGTACAATATGCGCTTTGGTGTTCCGCAGAATATGACGCTGGCTCCTTCGGCCGAAGGGCTGGTGGGCGCCATTTCGGAAAGAATCCCCCTGCGCGCGCATAGCATCGGCAAAGGCAGCTACCTCAATCTGCCCACCAATCCGATGGACTTTTCCACCACGCTGGGCTTGCCCAGCATGCAGAGCATGCAGGAGTGGATTCCTTCGCTGACCAAACATTTAATGGAAACCAAGCAGTTCTCCGTATTGGGCGAATATGCGCTTAAAAATACGCGCTTCTGGTCCGGATTCAACCAGAACCTTAAATTCTTCGGCGCATGGGCGGGATTGGATATGGCCACCTATCCTTTTATGCAAAAATGGATTATAGACACCGCCGCCGCCGACCAGAACGCGGAAATGAAAAAGCACGGAGACGCGTTTGACCCGGCAAAACTGAAAGAAGACGAAGGCGCGCAGGAAGAACGGGGCGGCGCCGTCAGCCATGCCCAGCTGAGCGCCTATAACGACGTATTTTCCACGCACAATACCTCCTCTGCGGGCGCGTTCATCAATTTCCCGATTCAGGCCGTCCGCTACGCACTGGGCGACTTGTCCTTCGTATCCGACCAGGACAGGGCCGCCTTTGAGTTCTCTGCCCGGCGCATCCAGCTTAACCGCGCCAAGCGTGAACAAGCCAACGTGCGCAAAGTAAAATGGGTTGAAAAGTTTAAAGAAGAAATTGCCGCCGCCCGGAAGAGGAATGAAGAAGCCTTCCTGGCCGCCGGCGGCCCGGCGGCTAAAGCCAGAATCACGGCTCTGTTTGACGCGCACGAAGCCAAAGTGCTGGCCGTGCGGGGTTCCTCCGATTCGCCCGCCGTCCAAAACGAAAAAGTCAACCGCTTGAAGCAAGAGCTGGAGCAGGATATTGAGAAAGAAAAGAAATATATCCTCTTCATATCTACAAAAGCACAAATGGCCT
>JAUNWB010000252.1 GCA_030540535.1 Elusimicrobiales bacterium | reverse complement strand
GCTTTGGCGCGGAACAGTAATAAATCGCGCAGGTGATAATAAGGTTTGTTTTCTTCCTGTTTATAGTTGTCGTCTTCTTCGTCCAACACGGCGGCCAGGCGCAGGTTTTTAAACGGCAGCAGCGCGCCCGAGCGCGTGGAAATCACCACGCAGGGCAGGCCGTTGGATACGGCGGAAAAGTATTTTTTCTTTTTGGACATCAGCATTTTGCTGTGCCAGCAGAACACGTTGTCCGCTCCGAAACGTTCTTCTGCCTCGGCGATAAACTGACGCGCGCCTACGACGTCCGGCACCGTGATTAAAGCCTGTCCGTAGCCGGCCAGTACGTCGCCCGCCAGGCGCAGGACGGTTTCCGTTTTGCCGGTGTAAGCGGGACCGTTTAAAAGGAACGGATGAAATTCATACGCCGCCAGCGCGCGCACCGTATGCAGGGCGTTTTCCTGCGACGGAGTCATCGCAAATTTAGGCGTTTTTACGTCAATATGTACGGAGGTGGGCGCATTATCCAGTTTAAAATACGGCTGGGGGGGAACAAGAGCAAACAGAATTTGCCCAATCGGGCCGCCCCAGCGGGATTTCATAAAACGGGCCAGCGGAAACAAATCGGACCCGAACAACGGGCGTTTATCCACGACGGAGGCGATTTCTTTTAAGGTGATTCCATCGGGAGCGGTGGAAATTTCGGTCACTTGCGTTACCATGCCGCCCGTCAGCACGCGGCCAAACGGAGCCGTTACGCGCGAACCGGGGAGTATTTTGCCTTCCAACTCGGCGGGTACGGCGTAATCGAAATCGCGGTCCAGGGGAACGTCAAAGACGACTTTGCAAAACATAGGGTTTATTTGGAAGCGCCTTTCAGGCCCAGTTCGGCCATGACCATTTGCAGGTCAATCCACGCGTCTTTTTTCCAGCCCGGGTTGCGCAGTAAGGCGGCGGGGTGGAACGTGGCTAAAATTTTGACGGGGCGGGGGAGTTTTACGCTGTCTAAACTTAAATCGTAGAAGCGGCCTCTGAGTGCGCCCAAAGATTTGGCGTCCGAGATGAGCGCCTTGGCCGATACGCCGCCCAGCGCCACGATGTATTTCGGGCAGATAATGGCGATTTGCTGTTCCAAATACTTGCGGCAGCAGGCGATTTCGCCCGCGTTCGGCGCGCGGTCGTTACCGTGTTTTTCGGGATGTAAGGGGTCCGTCATCGGGTGGCATTTGGCGATGTTGGCAATAAACACCTGTTCGCGTTTAAGGCCCATGGCGGCAATCATTTTATCTAAAAGCTGCCCCGCGCGGCCCACGAACGGGCGGCCCTGGCGGTCTTCGTCAAATCCGGGACCTTCGCCGATGAACATAAGGTCCGCGTCTACGTTGCCTTCGCCGGGTACGGCGTTAATGCGCGTAGCCCCCAGCGGGCAGCGCGAACAATTTTTAATGGTGTCGGCAAGTTCCGCAAGTGCGGCGGTTTTTTGGGCGGTGTTCATAAGGACGGGCTCCTGTTGGGGCGAAAATGTTTCTTCTGCCGCGGGGGCCTGCACGGGTGCGGGCGCGGCGGCTTGCTCACGCGCACGGGCGCGCGGAAATTCGACGGTTAAGGTTTCGCCTTCCGGCATAGGGGGAACGGCCGTTTGGGCCGGTTCCTGAGAGGTAGGCTGAACGGATGCAACGGAAACGGCGGCGGGTGCTGCCGCCGCCGTTGCGATAAATTCATCTTCGTCCTGTGCGGCCAAAAAGTTTTTAAACTCTGCGGCCAGCCGGCTCAGCGAATTTTCCGCCATGATTATAATCTCATGGGTTCTTTGGCTTTGCGTTCCGCTTCTTTGCGGGCTTCTTCCTGGGCGCGCAGTTCGGCTTCCAGGTTTTCTTTGCTGATGCGGAGGACTTCGTCTTTGGTTACGCGGCCGGAAAGGATGTCGTCCAACGCCACTTTAATCACTACGGCGTGGGGTTGGTTTTTATATTCTTGTTTTTTCTTGAGTTCTTTGGCCCAGGTGGACGCCAAGACTACGATATCGTAGCGGTCCCCGTCGTAGTTCATTAATTTGGCGTCAAATTCTTTGTCATTTTTTACGGACATATTCGCTCCCTCGGTTATTTAAGATTTTTAATCTTTTTTAAATCCTGGCGGCATACGCGGCACTGTTCGGCGGCCACGATTCCGGCCATGTCGTTTACGGCTTTTTCCAAATCGTCGTTGAGGAGCGCATAGTCGTAACGGTCCAGCTCCTGCATTTCTTTTTTGGCGGTTTCCAGGCGGATTTCGATGTCTTGCGTATTGTCGTTGCGGCCCAAAATACGTTTTTTAAGCTCTTTTAAGCTGGGCGGCACGATGAACACGGTGGCGGCCTGCGGATATTCGTTTTTTACGGTCCGAGCGCCTTGCACGTCAATCACCAGAATAGGGCAGATACCTTTTTTTAAAAGCGTATCAACGGATTTTTTAGGAATCCCGTAATAGTGCGTATGCACTTGGGCCCATTCCAGCATTTGGCCTTTTTTGATAGCCTGTTCAAACTGCTTGATGGTCCAAAAATGGTAATCCACGCCGTCTTGTTCGCCTTTGCGGGGCGCACGGGTGGTGGCGGTAATCACGCGCGAAACGGTTTTGTTGCGTTTTAACACCGCGTCCACGATGGTGGTTTTACCCGCGCCGGACGGTGAAGATACGATAATGGGAAAAGCGTTCATGGTTATATTTTAGTAAATAAAGGGTTCCGCGTAAAGGGGAAAACATATAAAAAACAGGCCAAA
>JAUNWB010000251.1 GCA_030540535.1 Elusimicrobiales bacterium | reverse complement strand
TCGGTGTTGTAAAGCTCGCCGTTGTAGACAATTACATATGTCTTGCCCTCATGAGTGACCGACATAGGCTGTTTGCCGTTTTCACGGTCAATTACGACAAGCCTGCGGTGGATAAGGGCGGTGTTCTTGTTGATGTAAATTCCGTTTTCGTCGGGACCTCGTTTTTCAAGCGTTCGTGACATATTGTTGAGGAGCTTAATCCTCATACTCATATCAGCGTCACGCTCAATCCAGCCTGCTATTCCGCACATAAAATTTACCTCCGTATTATATTATCATTTTTGTCTGATAGCCTTGATTGAATATAAAAAGCATATTGCAACTCCGATAAGCACAGCGGCGGAAATCACCGTTCCTCCGTAAAACTGCGAAGTTGCAATTTTGGAAGTTGAAAATACCTCTGACGTTCCGAGAAAAAACATTGCCCCGAAGTGCGTAAGCAATGCGGTAATAACGCCTTGAATAATTCTGATACAGAAAAATAAAAGCTTATTTACGCTGATTTTTCCGAGAGCCGAGTAAATCTGAAAGTGAACGCACAAACCGCCGAATCCGATTGCAAATGCAGTCATTTCAAGCGTGCAGTTTTGTGACAGCCTGTTCACCGCTGAGCACACCTCAAGCAGACAGCAGAGTATATTCTCAGCCGTGCTGTCACTGATTATCTGCCCGATAATTTCAATAAAAGCGGAGAATAAAACGACAAAGGCACATATGCCGAGGATTCCCTTTGAACTGTCCAAGGCAGACTCCACTATAGCCGTTCCGATTGAACAGGATTTATACGAAGATTTAGCACAATAGCAATCTTCACTTTTGCTCTTATCAAAAAGGTTGATGATAATTCCAAGCAGTATTACGGAAATAATCTGCGAACAGAGAATTATCAGCCCTACGGTTTTGCTATTATAAAGCGACGTGCCGACAAAGTTTATGATAAACCCCGGACCTGCGCATACTGCAAACAAAGCCGCTTTTTCAGCCTCTCTCTGAGAAACAGCACCGCTCTTTGCAAGCTCCGAAATTCCCTTTGCACTTACGGGATAACCACCGAGCATACTAAGCAGAATAACGGGCGCAAAACTTCCCGAAAGTCCGAAAAGTGCCTTTGTAATCCTGCTCAGAGGCTTTCCGATTTTCTGTGCCAGACCGCTTTTTACAATAAATGACGACGCCGCCATAAACGGAAACAGCGACGGTACTAAAACATTAAGACACAGGCTTATGCCGTTTAAAGCTCCCTTTGAACAGCTTTCGGAGAAAATCAGAATTGAAATGCAGACGGCAAGAGCCGATAACGCTTTAAAAACCGTTCCTGCTTTTCCGACTGCTGCATTAATATACATATCAATCACCACTAATATATATGATTGAATTTGCATAAAAATAAATGATAAAAACTTTGGGAGAGATTTTTTTGCAGAAGAATAAGGATAAACATAACTCAGGCGGTTATGCACCTTTCGGTCTTGATATGGGCGGTATGCCCACGATAGAAATGCTCGGCAACAGGCGCATTACGCTTGAAGGCTCAACGGGAATCCTGCTTTACGAGAGTGATAACATAAAGATTAATACTAATAAAATGGTCGTTTCATTCTGCGGGAGAGGCTTGTGCGTAAGGTGTATTTCCTGCTCGTGCGTTGAGATTGAGGGTTTCGTCACGCAGATTGAATTTCTTTGCTGAGGTGATTTTATGTTAGTACAGCTTGTCAGGTTTTTCAGAGGATATGTTGACTTTACCGCAAACGGAAAGTTTCCCGAGCGTTTTCTGAATATTACTTCACGCTACGGAATCAACCTCTGGAATGCACAGCCCTCAAAGCACTCAATTAACGCTTCAATGTATATAAGCGACTACCGGAAAATACGCCTTGCCGCAAAGAAATCCGGCGTAAAAACAAGAATAAAGTCAAAGCACGGACTGCCTTTTTTTGTGAACAAATACAAGCCGAGAATAGGGATTCCGATAGGTGCAGCGGCAGGAGTAATTCTGATTATCGTGCTGTCAAATTTTATCTGGTCGGTCAGCATTACGGGAGCGCAGACTGTCAGCGAAACAAAAATCAAGCAGGTGTTGTCGGAAAACGGCGTAAAAACAGGCTGCTATAAAAACAACCTTGACGTACAGAAAATCGAGCGTGACACGATGCTTGAAATTGACGAAATCGGCTGGATGAGCGTAAATATTACTGGCAATATAGCCTCAATTGAAATCAAGGAAAAGGCTCAGAAACCAAAGCTTGATTCAAGCGCAACTCCCAGCAACATAAAGGCGAAATGCGACGGCGTAATAACAAATATAAAAGCAAAAAAAGGTGAAGTGCAGGTAAAAAAAGGCAGCGGTGTTGCAAAGGGCGATTTGCTCGTCAGCGGTATAATCGAAACAAAAATGAATACCCTACAATATGTGCGTGCAAACGCAGAGGTTTTTGCCGATGTTGTTTACAAAAAAGAGTCGTCAATAAAAAGCGAGTACGAATACACATGCTTAAGCGGTGAAAAAACTTACCGCAACAGGGCGTTTTTGCTCTGGCTTGAATTTCCGTGCAGTATGTCGTTCTACTCATACGAAAACTCTGTTTTCAGCGAAACCTCGCAGAATGTAATTTGCAACGATACCGTACTTCCGCTCGGAATAAAAACAAGTACGCAGTCAGACCTTATAAGCGTAGAAAAGACGCTTACAAAATCCGATGCGGAAAAAATATTTATGAATGATTTACTGCTTTACGAAGCGTTTGAAAGACCGAAAAGCAAGG
>JAUNWB010000250.1 GCA_030540535.1 Elusimicrobiales bacterium | reverse complement strand
ATATATTGCAAGTTTGAACGTTCGCCCCTCTTTCGCCCAGCTTAAAAAAAGGTTATTTTTTCAACAAAAAAGCCTCTCCCGAAGGGGAGAGGCTGAGCAAAAACACGCAAATGTTATTTTGCCGTTACGCCTAAACTTTTTAAGAATGCCTTATCGTTATACGGGCGGCCCAGGAATTTTTCCACCATTTCGTTTTCGTCATACACCGTGCCGGGCGTATACACGTACGTGCGGAGCTTGGCGCCCAATTCTTCATTAAACAGTCCCTGCGCTTCGAACTCGCTGAAAATATCCTCGGCGATAACGAGCGACCACGCGTATACGTAATAGCCCACGTCATACGGGTCCGTCAGCGACATGATGTGCCCAAACGACGCCTGCGGGTACGTGCCCTTTGTTAACGGAATACCCGTGATGTCTTTCATCATTTTGCCGTAGAGCTTGGTAGTATCCACGCGTTTTTGCGCGGCGTGGGCAGCAACGTCAAACTGACCCAAAAAGTTCTGGCGGATAAACCCTTGCGCCACGCCGACGTTTTTGGATTTTACGAGAGAAGCAATCATTTCATCCGGCAACGCTTCGCCCGTTTGGTAATGGGACGAAATTTTCTTTAACACGTCCGGCTGCCAGGCCCAATTTTCCAGCAGCTGCGAATGGGTTTCAATATAATCCCAGGCCACGTTGTCACCCGTCAGCGTAGCGTATTTGGAAGAAGCCATGGACATTTGCAATACGTGCCCGAACTCGTGGAACAAGGTTTCCACTTCCCCGTGCGTTAAGAGCGGAGGCACGCCGTTGCCGGCGGGGGTAAAGTTGGCCGCAATTACCACGGAAGGCGTTTGCATGGTGCCGTCCGGCAGTTCAAAACGGTCCACAAAACTCCAAGTGGCGGCGTGGGTGTATTTGCCGTCGCGCGGGAACAAATCCATGTAAAAATTGGAAATCAGTTCCCCCGTTTTTTTGTCTTTAATTTGGTAGACGACCACATCTTCGTGCCAGACGGGCAAATCCGTTTTTACAAACGTTACGCCAAACAAATTTCCAAACACGCCGAACATACCGTCGATAACCGTTTGAACGGGGAAGTATTCCTTAATTTTTTCGTCATCCACCTGAAAGTATTTTTTCTTATACTGGTTGCTCCAATAAGGCAGTTCCCACGCGGTCATTTCTTTGGATTTTCGGCCCGTTTGTTCTTCTTTTAATTTAAGGTACGCATCCAGTTCCGCCTGCGCCAGGGGAGTTACTTCCTTTTGCAGGTTTTTAAGGAATTTTTCGAGCGTGGCGTAATTTTTTGCCATGCGCACGGGAAGCACATAATCGGGGTACTGCTTATAACCCAGAAGGGCGGCCTGCTTGCGGCGCAGTTCCAGCGTGTCTTCCAGCAGTTTGACGTTCTCTTTGCCGCCGCGGCGGGCGAATTTTTCCTGCAAGGCTTTGCGGGCTTTTTCGCTCTTGGCCGAGGACATAAACGGATTATAGTCCGGGTATTTGAGCGTGACGATATAGTTGCCGTCCGGGGTGCGTTCCAGGCGGTTAATAAACGTGTCGCTCATGCCGTCCAGCTCTTCGCGCGTAACGACCAGTTCGTCTTTATAATTATTGAGATTGACGTTATACTGCGTAATTTTGGCCAAACGTTCGGAATTAAGTTTGGCGTACTCGGCCGACTGTTCGTCCGACAGCGCCATCCCCGCCCGTTCGTACCGTTCCAACCATTTGGCAAGCAGGCGAGCGTCTTCGTGCGGCAGCTGCGGATTGGTGTCCGCATACGTTTTTAAAGCGCGGTACACGTCTTTGCGGGCAAAAACTTCCGCCTTGGCTTGGCTGCCTTTCGGCTCCAGCGCGGCGGCCGCTTCACGCACGGACGCGTCTTTATGAAAATACGCCAAAAGGGAAAGATTTTTCGGCACAAACCAATAAGACGTATACGCCTGTTCAAGCGCGCGGACGGTATTGTCGAAATCCCGGTCCTGGGAGGGAATATTCACCAAAAAATCCAAATTTTGGGAAAGCTCTTGGGAGGCTTTTTCTTCCAGAGCGGAAATTTCCTGCGGGGTATAGTCGAAACGGAGCGTACCGTTCTTGAACATTTCCCCATACGCGCCGGAAAACACGGCGCAGGGCAGCGTAACCGCCGCCAAACCCATCATCATTTTTTTCATAGTTAAATTATAGAAAAATAGGCCGCGGGAAAACATACCCGCAGCCTATGCAAAGAGCGCGAGAGCCTTACCGTGCGCGGCACCCCAATATAACGCCGCTTCCGCCTAACAAAGGTTCATAAACATAATGGGTTTCACGGGTCAACATCCAATCGTCCTCTCCCGAAAGTCTGCACTTGCCGGATAAATCGAATGTGGGAGCGCAGGCGGCGGAACCGGGCGTAGTACCGCAGGGGCACAGGCACCGATGTCGTTCTAATTCATTACCGCACCCAGAAATATTCGCCGCGGTTTTAAGGCACATAAAAGAACATTCTTTGACGGATGAATCACAATTATTTTTACAAAGCTGCTCATCCGTGTATCCGGCGGGGCACGCCGTCACATTATAAGGATGTGTATAAGAAGTGGAGGTTCTGCTCATCGTTCCGGCAAACTCGACTCGCGGAGAGCCCCATTGGCACATGTTACAGGATTGGACTTTATTGTTCGCAGTTTGCGTAATATTGTCGGCATAGACATAATAATCCGGAGAGGTGTTATTATGATGGGAACCACAATAAGTAACATAACCCTTATCTCCGCATACTTTTGCCGCTTTTACGT
>JAUNWB010000249.1 GCA_030540535.1 Elusimicrobiales bacterium | reverse complement strand
CGAAAACCATAGACACGATTCCTCAATATTGCCGTACAAAATCTTGTTGTTGCATGGAGTGCAGACTTGTTTTTGCAGAAGAGTTGGAATTAATCCGCCGCTTTTTGAAAGTTATTCACCCGTTTGAAAAAATCATTCCAGGCGGGTGAATTTTCATTCAGCCGGCGGTTAAATTGTTTTTTGTATTTTTCAAACAGCGCGGCCAATTTTTTCGAAGTCTTTTCGTCCGTTTTTTCCTGCCGCCGGGCATATTCCTGCGCGGTTTTGCTTTGGCGCG
The DNA here is from genome assembly GCA_030540535.1 of Elusimicrobiales bacterium. Taxonomy (GTDB): domain Bacteria; phylum Elusimicrobiota; class Elusimicrobia; order Elusimicrobiales; family Elusimicrobiaceae; genus Avelusimicrobium. The sequence continues at coordinate 2,496 of JAUNWB010000249.1, read as the reverse complement.
CATTGGCCAGGCTGGCTTTTTCGTCTTCGGCCAAAATATACATAATTTCTTTTTTGGCTTCTTCTCCAAACAGTGCGCCGGTTTCGTTGGCCAGCTGTGCGTTTTCGTTTCTTTTTTGAATTAAAAACGCTTCCAGCCTTGCCGAGGCTTCTTTCCCCAACGCGTTATTTTTTACGGGCGGGCGGAGGTCTTCCAGCGTTATTTGCATGAATGCGTTGCCGGAATCTTTCTGTTGCGGGAGCATTTTTTCGGCGGGGTTAACGAGTTTTACTGGTTTTTCTTTTTGAATCCATTTCGTCAAACGCCGGGCCGCCGTGCTAAGGCGGGAGGGTTTAGGCTGCGGCTTGGGCGCCGGCTGCCTGAGCGGCAGCTGTAAGGCCTGGCGGCTTACGGGGTATTGGGCGGCTTCCTGCATTATGGGCAGTACGCTGTTTAGCGTTTTGGCGATAAACTGCAACGCCACCCCCAACAAAATCAAGCCTAAAATAAAACGCAAACGCATAAGCGACCCCCGGGGTTATAAAGTCGTATTCGTCTTTCTCAGTTGTTTGATACTGCCTCGGTTTTGCGTCATTAACGCATTAAGCGCTTGTTCCTGTTTGGCAAGCAGCTCTTTTTGTTGGGTGAAATACGCCACAAAATTGGCGGCGTTTTTGGCGGCTTGTTTAAGTTGTTTTTCCGTATTTGTGGTAATGATAAACGCTTTGGATTTTACCTGTTCTCCAAACGCGGCGTTAATGTCCTCAAGCGTTTTTTGGTTGGAAATTTGTACCGCATCCCACGCACGTTTCATGCGGATGCGTTCCGCATGCGGCGCTTTGCCGGGCAGCGCGTCGGTTTCGAGGGTGACGTCGATTACTTGCGGCTGCGGTTGGGCGGCGGGCCGCGGCGCAGGCCGGGTTTCGCGGGGCTGCAGGTCTTGCATTACCGGCAGTTGGCGCGCGGAAGACGGCAGTTTGCTTAACGATTTCATCATGATGTTGGAATACTGCTGCATCCAGAACAACCGGATTTGCTGGTCCTGCTCCGGCGAGGTACATCCTGCGGCGACGAGCGCGGCGGCGATAAAAATAAAAAAGTGTTGTTTTTTCATAAAGCGTCCTATTACAGCACTATAACAAATTTATTCGAGTCCGTACAATTCCCGCGCGTTTTTTGTAGTGATTTGCGCCAGCTCTTCCAGCGGAACATTTAAATAATCGGCCGTAAACTGGGCAATCAGCGGAATGTTGGACGGGTCGTTTCTCGTGCCGCGTTTTCCTTGCGGGGATAAATAGGGGCAGTCCGTTTCAAAGATAATTTTGTCTGCGCCCGCTTTTTTGACGGCTTCGCGGATGTATTCGTTTCTCTTATAGGTAAAACAGCCGTTGATTCCCAGCAGGAGCCCCTGGTCGAGCGCTTTTTTGGCTTCTTCGTACCGCGCGCAGAAACAGTGCAATACGCCGGCGTGTTTGCGGCCGGAAACGGGCGTCCAGTCCCGTTTTAACGCGGCAAAAGTATCTTCGTACGCGGCGTAATCTTCGCCTTCGCGCCGTACGTGTAATACTACGGGCAGGTGAGTTTTATTGGCCAGCCCCAGCATTTGGGTAAAAATGTCTTGCTGGAGGTTCTTGTCCGCAATTTCCAGGCAGGTATAATCCAGGCCGATTTCTCCCACGGCCACATTGTTTTTATCCGTAAGTAAATTTTCCAGTTCGCGTATGCCCGCTTGCGTGAGCTTGGGTGCGTATTCGGGGTGGACGCCCAGCACGGCGCGGATGAGCGCCGGATATTGGGCGGATAAATCCAAAGCCGGCCGCCATTCTTCGGGCGCGCAGCCGATTTCCACGCTAAGCGTAACGCCTGCCTGCGGCAGACGGGCAATAAGTTCCCCTCGGTCGGCGTCAAAGGCCGGGTCGTTTAAATGGGCGTGAGAGTCAATAAGTTCCATATTTATATTGTAACTTTTTGGCGGGTAAGTTTAGAAGGGCTTGACTCGTTTTTTTTTTTTGATAAATTGGGGGTATTCAAGGTTTGGCGGCCTGCTTCGGCAGCGTCATCCCCGAAGGCTGGCGGTCCGCAGAGTTCGGGGAGCTGGCCTGTATTCAAAAGGAGGAGATTCCCGACAAAAACACTCGGGACTAACTTTTTATGAAAGGATTTACACTTATAGAACTGTTGGTAGTTGTTTTAATCATTGGTATTTTGTCCGCCGTGGCGCTGCCGGAATACACTAAGGCGGTGGAAAAATCGTATTCTGCCGAAGCATTGGGGTTATTAAATAATGTTCTTACGGCCGAAAAAGCCTATAAATTAGGTAATGGCGTATTTACGGCCGATTTAACCCAGCTGGATTTGGAAATGCCTAATATCAAAGCGGATAAAACTGATACTTTTATAACGAAAAACTGGCGTGTTACGGTGCGCCTCTATCAGTCCGGCGGCGAGTTCCGTGCATTTGCCGCGCGCGCCAAAGACGGCGTAGATATGGGCGGTTGGATGGGTTGGTACGGTATT
>JAUNWB010000248.1 GCA_030540535.1 Elusimicrobiales bacterium | reverse complement strand
TCTGGAACTTTGCACCGCTCCCCAGCGAGCTGCTGCCTCTCAAATCATGTCGCAGCTCCGGAGTAATCCCATGCTTCAAAAGTCCAGAACAGAAGCGGCAACCACCGAAGAACATCATTTTTACACTGAGGTGCTGAAAGGTTTGGAGGAATTGCATATGATTCAGGATACCATCCGCAGCAAGCAGATTCTGACACAACAGACGATTTTCAGTGTGGCAGCACGTTATCGCAGCAAACTCTGTTCTTACTATGTCGGTATGCATCGCACGGTTTCCGAAATTGATAGCAATCCCCCATCCAATTTGGAAAATCTTGAAGAACATCCGGCATTTCAGGTGTATCTGCACGCCAATCAGGAGCTCGATCAACAGATTTGTGCATTTCTAAACTGCTATGAACAAAAGGAGAAGGAGGCGGTATAACATGTTCAAAAGACGAAAGAAAAAAGCGATTTCCACCATCAGTGAAACCGAAACCAAAAGCAGAAATATTTCCTATTACGCTGACAATGGCGGTGCGGTTCCGATGGACTTCTATCTTCCTTATGTGGTTGCTGCTTTTGATTTGGAGGGAGAAATTCAGTCTTTTCTGCAAAGGGCAGATTTAGACGAATACAACGCCGATTATATGGATAGCATCATTGATGCACGCATTCTGGAAGGCTTGAAAGATTTGGATCGCCAGCATAGCTGCCATCTGGCAACCATTCCGCATTTGGAAGGCAATATCCAATCTGACATCCTGGTAATCGAGGAGAAAATCAAGATGCTGGAAGAACGAAGCGAAACCCTGAAGAAAAAACTGACGTTGCTGGGAGAGGAGACGATCTGACATGGAGAAACAATTTTCAACTTCTGTAAATGTCCCGTGGTACTGCAAACCTGTTTTCTTTGCTACTATTATTTTGGGAATTATCTTAATTGACTTTTTAACATATTACAGTGTTATGGATGCCATCTTCCAAAATACAGACTGGAAACAGGGTATAATCTTGTCTGTCGGCATTGTGTCAATGATTGACCTCCCCCCGATGCTGCTGGCGGATATGATTCCCATCAGAAAGAAAACCATACAGATTCTGATGGGTACCACCAAGCATTGTGCAGAGATTATGCAGTGCAGATTTGGTTTTCAGTGATGTAATGCTTTCCGGCACATCTGCCTCTGTTCCAGCACAGAGAATGAGCATGGTGCTGTTGTCACTGTTGCCGATTGCCACCAGTGTGTTCTCCTTTGCTTTGTCAGCGAAGAAGAAAATGGTTTCTGCACACCTGCTGCTGGAAGAGACTCAGAAGGAAATCATCTTACAAAAAGCAAAGAAATCAGAACTGGAAGATACGCTTCTCTTCGACCAGTTTCAGCACGAAAACAGAAAATATGAAGAGGCAGTGCAGCGACTGCTGCAAAAAGGTGAAACCATGAAGAGCACCGCTCGTTATGAATTATCGAAATATCTCGGAGAGAAGAAAGCCGTATCCAAGATTTCTTCCGAAAAGGCAGCCGACCAGAGCCCTTTAACACCAGAAGCAAAATCAGAACAAAAGGAAGTCATTGACATCCCGGAAACACAACTGCCATTTCCTGCGGATCCCATTCAAATTTCGAATTATAATACAGAAGCAGCGTCACCGCTGCGAAAGGAGATGCTTGTATGAAAAAGGAACTCGCTGTTTTTTCTGCCATTGCTCTGTGCATCCTGTCTTTTACAGGATGCAAGGGAGAACCAACAGAGGCAACGCATCTGGTTTTGATCTATGGCAATCATGCCAACGCCAACCCACCCGATTTGTCCATTGTGGAGGAAGAACTGATGGAAGTGGCATTATCCTACGGCAGTGTTACCGTGGTGGAAAATGATGGATTACCGTATATTGCCGTGCAAGAAACGGCAGAAAAGCCCTCTGCCAATATTTCCGAACCCAACAAGCAGCGACGTGCAAGAAGCTTTGTCGCAAAGGTGGAAACATTGGTGGAAGAAAACGCCGTCCCATTGACAGAAGAAGTGAACACTTTAGAATCTGTAGAACTCGGGGTTCGATCGATGTCTGAAAAAGAGGGAAAGAAAATCATGATTCTGGCAGACAGCGGTCTTTCCACAACCGGTGCACTGGATTTGACACAGGATTACCTGGATTTTTTAAATGTAGAAGAAACCATTTCCACACTGTCAAAGGAACAGGCGATTCCGGATGTATCCAACATGGATGAAATTATAACCTATAGCCTTGGAGACGTTGCTGCACCGCAGGATTCCTTGAGCAACGAGGCAAGAGGCAATCTGATTTCTCTCTGGGAGGGCATTTTTACGGAAGGCGGAAGGATCCCGGATTGCAAGGATACCATCTGTGTACAGAAAAGTGCCCAAACAAGCAATCTGCCATCTGTCTCGAAAGTGGAAACCAAGAAAACTCTTGTTGATTTACCTTATGAGGAGGCAGACAGCCCCTCTGAAACAGCGGCAGAACCGATTCTTTCCGATGTGGATGTGGTAGAGATTCCAGAAAGTCAAGTGGCGTTTGTCCGCGATACTGCCGACTTTTCCAATCAGAAGGATGCCGAAGCGGCGTTGCAGCCGCTGGCAGCCCTCTTGTGTAAAGAGAAAACGGAATGTATTTTGATCGGCATGACCGCTACACATGGCGATGCGGAAAGCAGTCGTACTCTCTCAAAAGAAAGGGCAGAAGCCGTTTCAATGGTCTTACAAAGTTTCGGCGTGCCGGAAAATCAAATTCGCTGTATCGGGACAGGCTATGACCGTACCGACTTTTTCACAGAAGATTTAAATCCAGATGGTACATTGAATGAAACCTTCGC
>JAUNWB010000247.1 GCA_030540535.1 Elusimicrobiales bacterium | reverse complement strand
TGGCGGACGGTTCCCTGGAATTTTTCATCCGGGTAGCCGTCAAGCGTAAAATCGGCCGTCTGGCCTTCTTTAATTTTAACGACGTCAGCCTCGGACACTTTGGCCTCAATCTGCATTTTGGTTAAATCCTGCGCCAGCACAAACAGCTCCGGCGTGGAGAAACCGGACGTTAAAGACTGCCCTTCGCTGACGGATTTGGATAAAACCATCCCGTCGATGGGGGAAATAATTTGGGTGTTATCCAGGTCTTTTTTGGCGCTGTCAAGCCGGGCCTGCGCCTGAATGACGGAAGATTCCGCCGAGTTAAGCGCGCTTTTGGCGTTTACATAAGCCAGTTCGTATTCTTCCAAATTGGATTTAGACACATATTCTTTGGCATACAATTCCTGGTAGCGGGAGCGGTTGAGTTTAGCCAAATCGTACGAAATTTTGGCGGCCGCCAGGCTTTCTTTGGCCGAAGACAGGCTGGCTACGGCCTGGTTATAATCGGCCTGCGTTTGGGTAGGGTCGATAATGGCCATCAAATCGCCTTTTTTAACGGGCGTGTTATAATCCACCAAAATTTTTAAAATTTCGCCGGATACCAGCGCGCCCACCGTCGTCGTGTTGACGGGGTTAATCGGCCCGGAGGCCTCCACCAGTTCCACGATGTCGCCTTTTTTAATTTTGGCGGTGCGGAACTGCGGCGTTTTCGGCGCGGCGAAAAAGTGCGCTTTTACAAAGTACGCCGCAATTAAAATTACCGCCAGCAGGAGGAGTTTCTTCCACCAGGAAAGCGAGGTAAATTTTTTCCAGATACGTTTGAACAGATTTTCTTTTTTCATATTAATAGGTCCCCATGGCTTGTTTTAAATCCGCCACCGCGGAAGCGTAGTCGTAGCAGGCTGAGTTCCGCGTCCGTATACGCCACTTCCGCGTCTTTCAGCTCGATAATATCCCCGATGCCTTCATTATAGCGGCCGCGGGACAGGTCCAAATTCTCTTTTGCTTTTTCCACGTTTACTTCGGCCACCGGGATACTTTCGGCGGCTTCCTGCATTTTGATATAGGCGTTTTGCACGTCCAAAAACACATCGTTAAGCAGGCTGCGGTTAGAGTTAAGCGTTTTGGAATGGTTAATCTGCGCCTGTTTGTAGCCGTTATACGTTTTAAAAGCGTTAAAAATGGGAAATTCCACCGACGCCATCAGCTTGGTTTCTTCGTTATCCAGGCGGAAGTCGTCGCCCGATTTGGCAAACCCCGCCGAAAACGAAAACGTGGGGAAGAACCCCGCTTTGGCGCGGTTAAGCTGGATTTGGCTGATTTTTACGCCCGTGCGCGCAGAGAGTACGTCCGGCCGGTTGGCGTAAGCCGTTTCTACGGCTTTATCAAACGGGATATCGATTTTTTCAAACGTATCCACGTCTTGAATGTTCAAGATGCCGGAAGCGGTGACGCCCATCGCGTTGGCCAGCTGGGCCGAAGCCGTTTTGACGAGGTTCCTGGCGCGGATGAGGCTGAGTTCTTCGTTATTTAAATTTACTTCGGCCGTCGTTACGTCCACTTTCGGGCGCAGTCCCAGGCGGAAAAACTCGGCGGAACGCTCGTACTGGTCCTTATACAAATCGCGCGACTGCGTGCGGATGGCCACCGCGCGCCGGGCGGAAAGAAGCGCATAATAATACTTTTTAATGGTGCCCGTGATTTCGTTCTTCACGCCTTCAAAATCCGTCTGCGCCTGTTCGAGCGATAGTTTGCCGATTTTTACGCCGCGCGCGATATCCGTAATCCCGCTGAGCGACAGCTGCGCCTGCGCGTATACGTCGGGCTGGCCGTGGTCCGTCCGGGGAAAACCGTCCGTTTTTTGATTGGTATACCCCTGCGACGCGCCCACCGTGGCTGTCGGCAAAAATTCCGCTCGGGCCAAATTCAAATTCACCTGCGCGTCCTGCACCGCCAGCTGCGCGCTGACCGCGCGCGGACTGTTGGAGAGCGCAATTTGGATACAGTCTTCCAAAGACAGTTCTCCCTGCAGCTGAGGCAAAACCCCGTTTGCATCCGGCGTTACGGGCGCAACCGGCCCGTCTTTCCGCTCCGCGGACGCGGGGGGAACCAGCCCGGACGAATAAAATAAATCATCCGGCTGAGCCCACGCGGAAGAAGCGGCCGCGCCCAATACCCCTAAAATAAACAAAAGTTGATATTTTTTCATATATATTTATTATATTAATTTCTAAGACCTGCTTTTCTGCCCGGCCATTCAAAAACAGGACGGGCCTTATGTATAACACCGTCCGGCGCGTTTTTATTGCATTTTTTAAAAACCCCCTTGGAAAATTCACCTATAACAGCTATACTGTATATATGAAAACATCTAAAATTTTATTCTTTTTGTTAGCCGCCTGCGCGGCGGTTCCCGCTTCTGCCCAAAAATGGAAAGCGGGCGAAGGCGCCTTGCAAGCCATCCGCACGGCCCAAACCGCCGTGCGCTTAAACGTCACGGCGCTGCCCGGAAATCTCTCCGCCACCCGCGCGGCCGCCCAATCGGCCGCATTCCGCTCCCAATATACGCAAGCCCTGCAGGCTGTAAAAGACGCCGCCCGCAGTGCGGCCGCGCCCGTCGAACTTACCTATAAAGCCAAAAGACCCGTCGAAATCGGCGGACAGGGCATCGGCCCGGTAGCCAGGCGCAAGATGGCGGTAACGGCCAAACAGCGGCAAGTGGAAGAAGTACTCTACGACTGGGGAAAAACCCTGGCGGACAACCAGGCACTCGGACTCAAAAACGCCCCGCGGGTTGCCCGGGAAAACGACGCCCCGGTGTTGATTCACAATAAAAACAAAGCCTTCA
>JAUNWB010000246.1 GCA_030540535.1 Elusimicrobiales bacterium | reverse complement strand
GTAGAGCGTAATCCCCGGACAAGCCTCCAGCAATGCGGGAATAAAGGTGTCCAGCCCGGTCTTATCCGAAACGCTGATGAGCGCGTGCTTGATGGCCACGCGGTTGTCGATGTCCTGAACGATATTGAGCATGGGAGGAGTCCTTTGGGGTGAGGGTTAGGGCAATTCGCCCGTGAGACCGTGATGACGGCAATAATCCATCGCCGCCTGCAGCACCTTGCGGTTCGCAGGAATCAACGAAGGCTTCTTCGCGAAGGAGCGCTCCAGCGCCTCGATCAACGTATGCTCGGGAATGCCCAAGGCCTCCAAGGCGATGAGCCCACCGAGAATCGCGACATTGGCAGCCTTCGGCACACCATTGGCCGTGGCCAGATCAATCGCCGGGATCTGCACAATCCGCACCCCTTCCGGGAGCTTCTCGGGCAGTTCCACCGTGGCATCCACGAGGGCAAGCCCACCGCGACGCACCGTCTCAAGATGTTTGTTGCACGCCGCCTGATTCATCACCACGAGGAGCTCCGGGTGATCCACGGCGGGCGCGCCGATGGTGTGGGTGGAGGTCACAACCGTGCAGGCCGCATCACCGCCGCGCTGCTCGGGGCCGTAACTCGGGAGCCAGGTCGTTTCCAGACCCATGGCGCGGGCGGCATCGGCCACCACGAGCCCCAGCGAGAGGATACCCTGACCGCCAAAGCCCGTGAACTTGAAGTGACGCTCCTTCACCTCGGCCGCTTCGTGCTTCGGATCCTCCGAACCATCATCGCCGAAGAACTCCGCCAACTTCACCCACTGCTTAGGCTCGGGGCGCACCGGTGCCTCGGTAATCTTATCGCGCAGGCAACCGAGCGGATACTCCTTCTCCAACTGCTCGATCACAAACTTCGCGGCCTCCAATGGCGGCTTGCCCACCGAGGTGGGACACGGCGAAAGAATCTCCACAAAGGTGTAGCCCTTGCGGTCGCGCTGCACTTCGAGAGCCTTGCGGATCGCCCGCTTCGCCTGCATGATGCGCCGCGTATCGGCCACGCTCACGCGCTCGATATAGACCGGCAGGTCCAATTGATTGATCAGCTCCGCGAGGTGCAGGGGCATACCATCCGTTGCGGGGTTACGCCCGAGGGGCGAAGTGGTCGTCTTCTGCCCGATGAGCGTGGTCGGCGCCATCTGACCGCCCGTCATGCCATAGATCGAGTTGTTCACGAAGAAGACGGCCATGTGCTCACCGCGCGCCGCTGCCTGGAGCGTGTGGCCAAGACCAATTGCCGCGAGGTCACCATCGCCCTGATAAGAAATCGTAATCGCCTTATCGCGGAGCCGACTGATCGCCGTGGCCATGGAAGGCGCCTGCCCGTGACCCGCCGAAACGCCGCCCACGTCCCAGTAGTAATAACCGAACACAGCGCAGCCAATCGGGTTCACAATGACGGTTCGATCCTGCAGACCCAGCTCCGTGTAGGCCTCCGAGAGCAGCTTATGCACAATGCCATGACCGCAACCCGCGCAGTAGTGCGTGGCGCGCGTTTCATTGCCCGAGCGCGTGAAGACGGGAAACATGCCTTTGGTTTCAAGCGTAGCCATCACAGCGCCTCCTCTACGATGCGCACGATATCCTTCACAGGAATCAGCATGCCGCCCATACGATGAATCAACCCAATCGACGTCGGATCCGTGAAGAGCCCCGCCTTCGCCAGGTGCAGAATCACATCATCACGGAATTGCCCCGCGCTCATCTCCACCGTCCACATCTTCTTGCCCACCAGGGGGCGAAGCGCGTCAATCGGGAAAGGCGAGAGCGTGATCGGGCGGAAGAGACCCGCCTTCACACCCCGGTCGCGCAGTTCATCCACGGCCGACCGCGCTGTGCGCGAACTGGAGCCAAAGGCCAGGAGAATCACTTCGGCATCCTCGCAACGGTAAAGCTCCGCCCGCTGGAACGCCTTATCCATCCGCGCATACTTTTCCTGCAGGCGGATATTCATCTGCTCCTGCGCAGGCGCATTCAGGTAAATCGAAGTCAGCAGGTTCTGCCGCGTTTCGGCCGTGCCCTGCGTGGCCCATGCGGAGGTATCAATCGGCTTCGCCTCCTCCTTCGGCAGATGCAAAGGCTCCATCATCTGGCCCAGCTGACCATCCGCCAGCACCACCGTGGGCGTGCGATATTCAAAAGCCTTCTCAAAAGCCAGAATCGTGAGGTCGCACATCTCCTGCACGCTCCCCGGCGCCAAGACAATGCAGCGATAGGAACCATGCCCGCCGCCATGCACCACCTGATTGTAGTCCGCCTGCTCGGGATAGACGTTGCCAAGACCCGGCCCCGCACGCATCACATCCACAATCACCGTCGGGATATCCGTGGCCGCCATATACGAAATCGCCTCCTGCATCAGGGAGAAACCGGGGCCCGACGTTGCCGTGAGCGCCCGGCATCCCGCCGCCGCTGCACCATAGAGCATGTAAGCCACCGCATCCTCACTCTCCCCCTGCACGAAGATGCGCCCCGCTGCAGGGAAATACTCCGCCGCCTTGTGCGCCACTTCACTTGCCGGCGTGATGGGATAACCGAAGTAACCCTCCGCGCCCGCATAGAGCGCGCCAATGACAACGGCTTCATTGCCCTTCACAAACTTGGTCATTGCGCACCGCCTTCCTTCTTCGCCGGAGCATCCGGCCGCACGATCTTGATCGCATAAGGCTCCGGACAGTTGTAGAAGCAAATGCCGCATCCCACGCACCCTGTGCCATTATACGCCACGGCCTTCACCCCGTAACGATTATAATGCTCGGAAATCTGCAAACAGTGCTGAGGACATGCCGCCACGCACCGACCGCAACTCTTAC
>JAUNWB010000245.1 GCA_030540535.1 Elusimicrobiales bacterium | reverse complement strand
GAAGTTCCGCCGTGCCTTTGACGGGCCCGCCCAGCATTTCGTCCCAGCGCGAAAAATACGCTTCACTTTGCGGGGCATAGGCCGGATATTTTTCTTTCGCTTCCGCAATCCCTTCGGCAAACGGACGTCCGGCATCCTGCCGCGCGTTCCACGCGGGAGGGCACACGGTGCGTAAAAACCATTCCATTTCTTCTTCTGCGGCGAATATTTTTGTGTACAAGTAACGCGGATTCCAATCGATGAGTACGCCGCCTAAATCAAACACGATTGTTTTCATAGGTCCTCCTTATCGTTTATTATAAGTTTTCAATAAGGGGAGCGCAACGAAAAACTACGTACAAAAAACGCGGAGAGCAAAATTGTTTACTCTCCGCGCCTATCGTAAAAACCCAGAACAGCCGTTTTATAACACCAACGTGTCTTCCATGTCCGGCCCGGTGGAAATAACGGAAATCTCCGGATGCGGATACACTTCGGCAGACAATTTGCGCAAATCATCCAAAAACGCTTTGGCTTCGGGCGTGAAATCTTCGTACTTTTTCACGCGGTCGTTGCCGGGGAACATATCAATATGCGTAATGGCGATTTTAGTGCAGTTGTTAATCATAATCGCGCGGGAAGCGGAGCGTTTTTCAAACGCGCCGATGCGGCGCAGGCGTTTGCTGACGCTGCCGATTTCGTGCCCTTTGGTATGATAAATTTCGAGTTCTTTTTCGTCGGTCATTTCATGGTCCAGCGGGCCGGGGCCGACGCGGGTGATATACGGCTTAAACACCACGTATACGTCACGCACGCTCTTGGGACCGAGGCCGGCTTCGCCCAAAAACGTGCTGGCCGTGGTATCGCGCGAAGTAACGAACGGATATTCGCCGTGCATCAACGAAAGTTTAATGCCCTGCGTGCCTTCCAGCAGAATCTGGCCGCCGTTATCCAAACTTTTGTTTAAAAGTTCGGGCACGTCCTGGATGAAATCTTTTAAAAGCGGTTCGTCTTTGGCGAACTTAATGTCACGCCGTTCGATGCGTTCGCGCACCGCCTGCCCCAGGCCGGTGCCCACGCTGCCGATGTGCTGCATAAAGTGGGCGGCGTTCTTTTCGGCGGCGGTTTGCTCGTCGGAAATCAGCACGGCGTACGGGTCGATAATCAAGCGGTCGCGCGTGCCGGTAAAATTCACTTCGTCAAGCAGCCATTCGGTTTTGGTATACGCACCCGCCCCAAGCACCAATTTGGTTCTGGGATTTAAAAACCCGGACGGAATGTTTTTAAGCGTGTAGGATTTGCCGTCTTTTACCACGGTATGCCCCGCGTTGGGGCCGCCCACGCGCACGCAATAATCGTACGAGCCTTTGTAGGACAGGTACGCGGAAATCTTGCCTTTGCCTTCGTCGCCGGCTTGGCCGCCGCAAACAATATCAATCATATTTTCCCTCCGCCAGCTCCGCCGCCAGGCCGAGATAATTCTCCGGCGTCAGCGCAGTCAGCTTTTGTTTTGTTAAATCGTCCGTATCCAGCCCGGCGATAAATTCCCGCAAAGACTCGAGCGTAAGCGAACGCCCGCGGGTGAAATCGCGCAGTTTTTCGTACGGTTTTTCCGCCCCCGCCGCCCGCAAAACGGTTTGCACCGCCTCGGCCAGCACTTCGGGGTGGAGGTTTAATTCTTCGCGCGCAAACGCGCGGTCAAACGAAATTTTTTCAAGCCCTTTCAAAACGGATAAATACGCCGTCAACGCATAGCCAAACGCTACGCCCAGGTTGCGCAAAACCGTGGAGTCCGACAAATCCCGCTGCAGGCGCGACACGGGCAGTTTGCGCGAAAACAGCTCAAACAGCGCGTCCGCCAGCTGCAAATTGCCTTCGGCGTTTTCAAAATCGATGGGATTTACTTTTTGCGGCATGGTGGACGAACCCACCTCGCCCGCCACGGTTTTTTGGCGCACCAATCCGCCGGAAATATACCGCCACATGTCCTGGCAGAAATCCAGCAAAATCACGTTGGAGCGGCGGAGATTGTCGAAAATTTCGGCGTAGGAATCGCGGTTGTCCACCTGTGTGGAAAGCGGACTCAAGAAAATTTTAATTTTGCGGTCTTGGTTGAGTTTGGCCACAAATTTTTGCGCCGCGCGCGGCCAGTTGATTTTGGGGAAAGACGCCGTATGCGCGTTGTAATTGCCCACCGCGCCGCCGAACTTGCAGGAAACTTCGCGCGTTTTTAACTGTTTGATTTGGCGGTTTAACCGCTCAGCAAACACGCGGATTTCTTTACCGAACGTCGTCGGAACTGCGGGCTGGCCGTGCGTGCGCGCCAAAAGAACGGAACGCGCTTCTTTGCGTGCCAGTTTGACGAGTTCTTTAGAAATGTTTTCTAAAGCGGGCAGCAACGCTTTTTCAAGCCCGTCCGAAAGCAGCATGGCATACGCCGCGCTGTTGATATCCTCGCTCGTCAGCGCGAAATGGAACCATTCCAAACGGTCCGCCAACGAAGTTTTAGCCAGGCGGAGTTTCAAAAAGTATTCCACGGCTTTTACGTCATGTTTGGTGGCGGGAATGTTTTTGTAGCCATCAAATTCAATCGCGCGCAGAACGGATAAATCGGTTTCGGACAAATTGCAAACATCCGCCAGCAACTGTTTTTCAGATTCGGCTAACGGGTTAAAACGCGGCAGTTTTAGGGAAGAAAGCGTTTCCAGCCAAGTACACTCGGCACGCAAACGGGATGCGGAAAAGGCGGCTTCGCCCATGCAACTTCTGAGCGCGCCCAGTCTGCCGCCGTAGCGGCCGTCCAACGGGCACAACGCCGATTTTTCCATAAATATATTTTAGCAAATTATACCCCTGCAAAAAAGCCGGGTAAGAAATCACA
>JAUNWB010000244.1 GCA_030540535.1 Elusimicrobiales bacterium | reverse complement strand
CCCACAGCCCCATATCGTTACCCACGATACGCGGGTCATACACCGCTTTGGGGGCGGACGTATTGGCCGCCGTAAGCGCATGGGGCGAGGAAAAATCCGCCGTCCGGCCTTGTAATGATAAACTTACGTTATACTTTCCGTCCCCTTGCGCCACGGCCTGGCGCACGCCGGAAATAAATTCGTCAATTTGTGTTTCACGCGTTTTGGCGTCCGCCGGGGACAAGGTAAATATCCGTTTAAAAGAGCGCGAAGTTTGGGCGGCAGTATCCAGTCCGCCCGACGGACGCAGCCGCTCGTACGCCTGTTCAAACGAGTTTTGGGAAGACGATGAAGGCGTTTTTGCAGCCGGCTCAAACTCCAGCCCCACTTCCACGTTGACCGCTTTGGACGGAGCCACTTTGGAAAGACTTTCTTTAAATTTTTCGATTTGCTTTTCGAACGACTGTGCCGTCCGGCCGCTTGCGCGGTAAACCGCGTTTAACGCAAGCCCCTCCGCCTTAAAACGCGAAATAGAAAACGCTTCTTCCAGCGTTTCGCGCGCCTTGGCTTCATCCCCGGTGCGGACTAACAAAAACGCGTAGCGCAAACGCGCCACATAATCGCCCGGTTTGGTTTTAACGGCTTTTTTAAAGTATTTTAACGCGTCCTGCTGACGGCCCAATTTTTCGTACAAAGCACCCAAGCTGAGTTGGGCGTCCTCGTACGCGGAAAACAATCTTAACGCTTTTTTAAAAGAGGCTTCGGCCTGTTCGTCCCGTCCCAGCGCTTCGTAAAGCGTGCCTAATTGGTAATGGTATAACGGCTCGCGCGGAGAAAGTTCGGTCGCCCGGCGGAAGTGTTCGAGCGCTTTTTCCAAATTATTTTGAACGGCGTAAGTCGACCCCAAATTCATGTTTGTATCGGCTTTGTTCGGGTCCAATTTGTTGGCTGTTAAAAAGTATTCCTGCGCCTGCGCCACATCGCCTTTCCAGCCGAAAGCAATCCCTAACAGCTGGTAGGCCATCGCACTATTGGGGGCCAGGCGCAACGCTTCATCGTATTCGGAAATAGCGTCATCCACCTTGCCTTCCCAGTACAAGGATGCACCAAACAGCAGGTGAGCCATCGGGTCCTTGGCGTTTTTGATAACGGCTTTGGCAAAACTGTTGGAGGCTTCCCGGTAGCGGGCCTGGGCCATTTCGCCCATGCCGCGGCGCATGTCGGACGCGGACTGGTCCTGCATGATTTGGTCCCACACGGTTTGCGAGTAATCGGTTTTAAGTTCCTGCTTACGGAAAGAAAAAGGAAATCCGGCCCGCGCGGGAACCGTCCCCGCCAAAAGGAGTCCCGTGCAAAAAATGAGAAAAACCGCCCGTTTTAAAAGCATACGTATATGATAGAAAAAAGGGAAGAACGGGGCAAATAAAAAAGGGGATTAGAAAAGAAAATTTGGAAGCAAAATTTTCGTTGCGTTTTCCGGAAAGGCACTGAATTTCCCCCCGGCAACGTTTCACCTGCCCCAGCGTGTTTTTCCCTACAATCCCGCCCTGTACAAACCCGGCAGAAAATTTAATACACACAAATATCCCCGCTGTAACCAAGGATTTATAGATACAAAAAATCCCCGGGAGGTATTCCCTCCCGGGGGATTGATTAAGACTTTACTTAAATACCGGCTTTCAATGTCGGAGCGTACTGAGATTCTTTATAGGCACGTCCGCAAGTGCCTGCACGTCCGTTCCCGGGTTTTACAGATGCGCCGTTTACACATAACGTTTCAATATACTTCAACGCATTCTGTACAGACATGGTTTCCCCGTTATACCCACAAGACTGCTGGCTTTGGAAAATACCACTATACGCTGTATGATACTCTTGTCTGTTCTTATCATCAATCGTCGTATTCGTAGTACCGGCCTTATCGTTTACACGGGTAAAAAGCGGACGCCCGTTAACTGTGGCCAGTTCTCTCAACGGAAATTCCTTCCAAATACCAGTCTTTAATACATTGATATAGGGAGCCCTGTCTCTGCCGTTCAAATCCAGGTCGCCATAAGTGTTTTTATTCCAGTTATAATGACCATAGTGATAACCCGACATATCAGTCCCGTTCTTTTTAACCGACTTCCCGCCGGCGCAACCGTAGAAGCGTTCATCCCGCTTTTTATTGACTCTGCTCTCTCCTTCATAAATATAATAATTCGAAGGATAGAACGAAGAATCTTCATCAATAAAAGCCGCGAAAGCCCCAAACATATTGCTCATAGCAGGCACCTGCGGATCCTTAGAAGCACGGCCAATGGCATTGGCTACGGCGCAGACCGTGTTTTTCGGAACGCTGTTGTTTCCGGCGGCGGCCATAATACGCATAGCATCTACCACTTGGGCCACCGTCGCCTGGCCGTTAGGAACCTGTTGTGCATAGCCGTTCATTTCAGTTTCTTTTGCCTGTTTGTTATAAGCGGCAATAGCATTTTTCAAGTACTCGGCGGTTTCATCGTCCATAAAAGGCAGCGCACCAGACATGGCATCGATTTTACACGTCTTCCACGGAGAACCCGCATGTTGGGCACCCGGCTCAGAACGCGAAGGCTCAGCCATCGCGGCATTCGGCATTATGGTAAATCTGGAATAAAAATTTACCTTGTCTACCGGCGCAGGAGGAACGGTGGTTCCTTTACAAGCAGGGTCCTGCGGATTCGTCTGGAAAGGCTCGCCCCAGGCATTATTGGCACATGTTCTTTTCCAATGGCAGCCCTGCGGCTGGTCCGGCAGCGATTGTTCTTTACCGCTTTTACATACACAATTAGGGTCTACCTTTTCAAAAGGAGTCCAAGTGTTATTTTTGCAAATGCGCCGAGTAGCACAGCCGTTTTCATCTTCACCGTCTTCTTGTTCCCCTTCCA
>JAUNWB010000243.1 GCA_030540535.1 Elusimicrobiales bacterium | reverse complement strand
CAGCTTGCCGGCTCCTAATGTCGGGGCTCCCGTTCCTTCTTCTATGGATAGTATAACTAAAGAAACCCCAAGAATCAAGTGGCATTTTGGGGATTAAAAAAGATTTATGGCCAGAACAGACAAGAACCTTTATTTGCGCGAACTTGAAATACAAAAAAGGCTGGAAGATGCGTTCAAGACTCCCACTGAAGGGAGCGCATCACCAACCTCTAAATTTATTATAGGTAAAAAACTTGATATTCTCAAGACCCAAAAAAAATGAAACAGTGGACTCGGTCAAAGCCGGAATTCAGTCCGGTACCGGAACCACTGCTTCTCAAAGAAATAGAAGATGTCAGCTTGCCGACTCCTAATGCCGGGGCGTATCCACCTTCTGTTTCCATAAATAGTATAGCGGAAATAAACCCAAGAATCAAATGGCATTGTGGAGAGGACGAAACCCCGAACCACAGCCCCGAAAACGGACAGTTTACTCTCCGGCGGCGGTACGGGCAAAAAAACAAAACGGGGGCCGAACAAGGCGCTTCTTCCGCGCCCGTCGAAATCACGGGCAAGGAATTGGGGGATTATAAAGACATTAAGGAACTGCCCAAATAAGAACTCCAACCGTCGGAGACACCACATTACAAATGCGGGCTGCGGTTGGAGCTATGAATAGTATAGCCAATAAAAACCGATAAATCAAGGGGCAATTTGATGAAAAAGTTATCCGAAATGACCATATCCGAAATGTTGGAAAGCGCCACCGACGGCATGAACCTTTTTATAGAAGAAGATGTAAGCAGTGAACATAACGGGGTTGGCGGTAAAGACGCCGCCCCCGAAAAGGAGAACGAAATGGACAAAGTAAAACAAGCCATTGAGGCAATCAAGGCCCTGTTCGCCGACCCCGAAGGATAACGCGGTGCTGGCGAAAATTATTTCCGTTCTGGCCGCACTGTCTTTGGTAAATCCGGACGGGTCTTTCGTCGGGAAAGCCAAATGACGGCGTATGTTTGGGCAGCCTGGGCGGCGGGGGCGTGCCTGTGTCTGTGGCGTGCGTATGAAGCAGGCCGCCGTGCCGAACGGCTGAAAAGATTACGGGAGGAGGTGCGTTCGTATGAACAAATGGAAGCGGTGCGCCGTCGGGTTGACGGTTTGTCTGCTGATGGGTTTCTTAACGTCCTGCGCTCCGGCGGCCGTAAAAAATAACGCCGCTTTGTGTACCGTCCGTTTTGATTTGACGGACCCCGCCTTGGCGGATTTATCCTTGGCAAACCTGCGGGCCGTAGCGGTTTTTGAAGCGGCCTGCGGGCGGACTAACCTGCCATAAATAAAAATCCCCCGGTCTAACGCCGGGGGAGGTGTAAAGCGTCAGTTGCTTAGAAGTCAGTCGGTTTACCGTTGGAAACCGCGTTGCAGAATTTTTCCTGTTTTTCGGTAAAGTTGGTTCCGCAGGTTCCCGCTGTAGCTGCGCCGGCGCAGCATCTGCGTACGGAAGAAATAGTGCCATTGTCTTTTTCTTCCAGTACGGTTTGCAAGGAATACTTGCCGTCATTAAGGTCCCGTACGGCCGTGATGAAAAACTGGTTGCCGGAGGCGCCCATGGTGATAGCGAAGTTTTTGCCGCCGTATACGCCGGTTTTGCCTTTAACCTCCGGGACTTCCACATCCAACTTGGCAAAGTCGGTGGGCCATACGTCTTTTTGCAGCAGATAGCGTTCGGCCGAGCCGGCCACCGCGCTCATCAGCGTTAATGCTTCGGCGGAGCGGGCTTTTTCAACAGCCGTCGTGTATTGGGGCAGCGCCACGGCGGATAAGATGCCGATAATCAGCACCACAACCAATAATTCAATAAGCGTAAAACCTTTATTCATAGTGATACTCTCCCTTATTTTAAATACGCTTGCGCGTCTACCCAATAGTATAGCAAAAAACGCCGTAAAAACAATATGTTCCGAGTTAAAAAGCCGACGATAGAGAGGTTTAAATGTGTGAGTTAACAAAATCTTGCGAAAAAGAAATATTAACTATCCTTCGACGAAGAGAGGGGTTTTCCCGCATGCCTTATAAATGTCCGACGGGTCATTTAACCGTTGGTTACGGGCATAATTTGGAATGCGGTATCAGCGCGGAAGCGGCGGAATTTATCCTGCGTCAAGATGTTGCGTCCGCCGTTTCGGCTGTTAAAAACGCATTTAGCTGGTGGAATCAAATGAATGAAGTTCGCCTGTTTGTGCTAGTGGATATGTGTTTTAATTTAGGGATTTCCGGCCTAAAAAGGTTCAAAAAAATGTTGGCCGCCTGCGCAGCGGGAGATTATGAAGCCGCCGCCGAGGAAATGCTGTCGAGCCGCTGGGCCGTGCAAGTAGGCGCGCGTGCGCGCGAAAATGCCTCCATGATGAAAAGCGGCAAATGGCCGTAAGAGAAATTTTTAGCCCGCAAACAAAAATGTCGCGGGGCCTTTCGGTTCCCCTCGCGAGGCAAAGGAGGCCCGCAGGGGCCGTTTGCGTGCTTGCTGCCAAATAAAAAAACCGCATGAACGCGGGGTTTTTTATGAATACCTTACAGCCCCCCCGGGCTTTAGCCCAGGGGGGTCATATTAAGCCAACGCCGATGGCTGTTAAAAGCACGGAAAAAGGTATTACTGCGTGGATAAAAAAAGAGAAAGCCGCTAGGACGCCGTACCCGTTTGTTTTTGATTCACGGCCTCACGACTTGGAAAAGTCGCCGGGCAAATTTCCTAGTCAGCCTTCTCAAGAGAAGAGTGCCAGTACGCCGGACGCATTTGTTTTTGATTTTCGGCTTACGACTGATACCAGTCGCCGCGCCACCTTTACTGGTCGCTCTGCTCATTAGAACTCCAACGCCCTAGCCATAAGAAGCCGGTTCTCGTTGGCAAATCTAATATAAATAAT
>JAUNWB010000242.1:2442-2913 GCA_030540535.1 Elusimicrobiales bacterium | reverse complement strand
CTCCAGGAACCGGCAAACCACTCTCGCCCGCATTTTAGCCAGCGAGTTTGACGCCGATTTTATCGAAATTTCCGCCGTGACCGCCGGCAAAAAAGACGTCGAAGCCGTTGTTGCTCGCGCTAAGACAAACTGGAACCTACAAACCCGCACCATTCTTTTCGTTGACGAAATTCATCGTTTTAATAAGGCCCAGCAAGACGCTTTTCTTCCCCATGTCGAATCTGGGCTTATCACTCTTATCGGCGCCACAACCGAAAATCCCTCTTTTGAAGTTATTTCTCCTCTCCTCTCCCGTTCCCGCGTTGTGGTAGTTTCCGCCCTCTCGAAAGCCGCGATTTTAGAAGTCTTAACTCGGGCCGTCAAGTCCGAGAACGCAAGCAACCGTGTGACTGACGAAGCGCTCGATTATCTCGCCGAACTTTCCGGTGGCGATGCCCGCTCAGCGCTCGGCGATTTAGAACTCGCCTTAAG
>JAUNWB010000242.1:0-2432 GCA_030540535.1 Elusimicrobiales bacterium | reverse complement strand
AAAAAGTCGATCGTAACATTGTCGCCGAAGCCGCCGGCAAAAAAATGCCTAGCTACGATAAAAAAAGCGATCATCATTTTAACACCATCTCCGCTTTCATTAAATCCCTGCGCGGCTCCGACCCCGACGCGGCACTTTATTATCTCGCTCGCATGGTTGAGGCTGGCGAAGACCCGAAATTTATCGCTCGTCGTATGGTTATTTTTGCTTCCGAAGATATTGGTCTCGCCGGCAACGGCGCCCTCTCCCTCGCGACCGCCTGCTTTGAGGCCGTTGAACGCGTCGGGATGCCCGAATCCGGTATTATTTTATCTCATACTTGCGTCGCCCTCGCCCTCTCAAAAAAGAATCGCGACACTTACGACGCCTGGACTCGCGCCCTCGACCTTGCGCGCAGGACCCCGAACGAGCCAGTTCCAATCTGGCTTCGCAACGCCCCGACAAAACTCATGGAAGATCTCGGCTACGGCGAAGGACAAGAATGGACTGCCGGCTTCCATCTCGACAAAAACTACCTCCCGGATAACATTAAAAACGCTAAACTTTTCCGCCCCTCAAAATCCTAGCCCGCATCCCCTCTTGACAAAACATAAAAAGTATGCTATAATGAAAGGTTACTGTTCTAAAAACGCCCCGCTCTGTCTTGACCAAAGCTTCGCATACTCACCACTCTTAGTTAACAGCTCCGCATGTTTCCCCTGTTCAACAATTTTCCCATCATCTAAAACCACAATCTCATCCAGCCCCGCAATCGTTGACAACCGGTGCGCCACCACAATCGAAGTTCGCCCCCGCATTAAATTATTCAAAGCCTCCTGAATCAACGCTTCCGATTCCGAATCCAACGCCGAAGTCGCCTCGTCTAAAACTAAAATTGGCGCATCTTTCAAAATCGCTCGCGCAATCGCAATCCGCTGGCGCTGCCCGCCCGACAATTTCACGCCCCGCTCGCCCACCAAAGTCTGATAACCCTCCGGCATTTTTAGAATAAATTCCTCCGCATTCGCGAGCCGCGCCGCTCTGTAAACCTCCGCCTCCGTCGCGTCCGGTCGCCCATACGCAATATTTTCGTAAATCGTGCGATGAAACAGCGAAGATTCCTGCGGCACATACGCAATCGCCTCCCGCAAACTCTTCTGCGTCACATCCCGAATGTCTTGCCCATCAACATAAATCCCGCCACTCGACACATCCGCAAACCGTAGCAACAATTTCGTCAACGTCGTTTTCCCCGAGCCGGAAATTCCCACCAGCCCCACGCTCCGCCCCGCCGGAATCGTCAAAGTAAAATCCGCAAACAACGCCTCTTTTTGTTCGTCGTGCTGAAACCCAACATGCCGAAAATCAATTTCCGCCTCCTTAACAGCCAGCGGCTTGTCCGTCTTATCGTCAATAATATACGGCAAATCTAAAATCTCAACCATCTCATTTGCGTTCCCGAACGTTCTATTTACTACTCTTAGCACATGATTTAATTCCCAAATTCGCGACATCAGCGAATTTGACATCGAAAACAAGAAAACTAAATCCGCAATCCCTAACCCAAACCAATTATGACTCAGAATTACCAACAAAATATTTGCGACAAACGACGCCAACTGTACCATATTCATCGGCAAATTCCGCTTAAATGAAGCTTTCGCCATGTCTATCGTTGCGTCATGCGTCGCCCTAGTCGCTCGCGCGAATCTTCGTCGTTCAAATTTCTCCCGCGCGTAAGATTTTACATTTACAACATTTGTCACCGCGTCCGCGAGTTGTCCAGTCTGCTTATTTTCCGCTTCCGCCAACTTCACCTCAACGTCCTTCGTCTTTACATACACAAAAATCGATACCGCCGAATATAAGACTACGAAAACGAATAAGATTCCCGCAAATTGCGGACAGACAAGAAACGTCGAAACTAAAGTATAAATTACTATCAAAATTAATGGATAAATATCCCAAACAAAATTCGACTTTAAGTCGATAAATGCCCCTGGCAACTTATTCGCCTGCGAAGTTAAAGAGCCGGAAAAATGATTACTGTGAAAAGTCATCGACTGGTTAATTACCGCCTCGAACGCGAGCTGCGACAAATACTCCCCACATTTCGCATCTAGCGACCAGTCCAACCAATCAATAATTCTCACAATAATTAAATTATTTATTGCCACCGGCACTAACGTCGCCACTAAAACTCCCGTATAATTTGCAAACTCGAAATCCCCCGCACTCAGCATCCCAAGAATATCACTCGTCCCCCGCGTCCAAACTACATTATAAATAAACACATTGATCGGGATAGTTAAAATGATTAAAATCGTTCTTACTTTTTGTTGCATCAACGCCCGCCAAAAATAATGTAGCGTGCGTCGAAAATTAACCTTCTTCTTTTTATTTTTCACCATATATAATATATTATACACTAAATATGTTATAATATGTAGCAT
>JAUNWB010000241.1 GCA_030540535.1 Elusimicrobiales bacterium | reverse complement strand
CGGGTCGGTGACGGTGAGGGCGCTGGATTTGCCCTTGCGCTCCACCTTGAGCCCGTTGGAGAGGGTCAGGTTGATGCTGGGCGGCAGGGCGGAGCCGTCCCTTTGGGGCGCGGAGGGCCGGTAGCGGTCGCCGCCCAGGGCCCAGGCGATGGCGTCCAATACGCTTGTCTTGCCCTGCCCATTGCGCCCGCCCAGGATGGTCAGGCCGGTGGGGGTGGGGGTTAGCGCCACAGCACGAACGCGCTTGACGTTCTCCAGCTGCAGGCTCATGATGCGGATGGGGTCTTGCATGATGGATCCTTCCTTTCATTTTCGGATTGCATGGTCATCCGGTTGGTGGTAGAATAGAGGCGAATTGTTGCCAAACGATTCGCCCCATGCCCGCAGGTGGTGCCAGCCGCCCGCGGGCGCTTTTTTGTGGGGGGCAGGGCAGGGCGTTCCCAGCCGGCGGCCCAGTGGCCCCATGGGAAATACGGGTCGATCCGGTCGCGGCCCATGGTGGGGATCCGTGGCAGGAAAAAGCAGCGAAGGGCGTCGGCCAGGCGTTCCCACCAGCGCATGGGGCGGGAAGCCAGCGGGTTGTCCATCCACCGGCAGCGGTGGGAGATGTCGTGCATCACGGACATTCCTCCTTTCCGCAGGCCTGGCCGGTGGCCCAGGCAATGAACGCGTCCTTGGGGATCAGGCAGTGCCAGGTGACGCTGCCCTCGTTGCGGTAGCAGGAAACGGGGAAGCCCAGCATCTCGGGATGCGCCCGGGCCTGCTGGTTCATGCCCAGGTATTCGGCCACGTGACGGGCCTTGAGGCTGTTGCCGGGGACGGCGCGGAGTTGGTCGAGGGTCATGGGGGGACCTCCTTTCTGTTTAATCGACGGTGAAGATCTTGTCGATGGTGGTGTCAAGCGCCTTGGCCAGCCTGACCAGCGTGTTGGACATGACGTAGCGCTCGGTGCCGTTCTCCAGGGCGGAGATGGTGGCGCGACAGATGCCGCTCTTTTCCGCCAGTTCCTCCTGGGACATCCCTTTGGCCACGCGCGCTTCCTTGATCTTGTAACCCATCCGGAATCCTCCTTTCAGTCTGGAATGTTTAATGGGCTAAACACAATATACCACCGACTGCTCACAATGTCAAGCGGGTTAAACATAAATCGTTTAATGAATTTTACATTCTGTCTTGACGTTCTGCGGAATGGGATGTATAATGGATTAGACACTTGAAAAGGAGATTAAACAATGCTACTTGGCGAGTATATCAAGGGATACCGGGAGCGCAACGGGCTGTCGCAGCGGCAGTTTGCGGACAAGTCGGGCGTGTCCAACGGCTACATTTCCATGCTGGAGAAGAACGAGAACCCCAAGACGGGCC
The DNA here is from genome assembly GCA_030540535.1 of Elusimicrobiales bacterium. Lineage (GTDB taxonomy): Bacteria > Elusimicrobiota > Elusimicrobia > Elusimicrobiales > Elusimicrobiaceae > Avelusimicrobium. The sequence goes on along the minus strand of JAUNWB010000241.1, from coordinate 1,551 downwards.
AGCCGCTGGCGCCGTCCATGCCTGTGATGAAGAAGCTGGCCATGGCCATGGGCGTGACGATCAACGAGCTGTGCGCTGTGGTGGACGACATGACCATTGACCTGGGCACGACGGTCATGGACTACGAGGAAGCCCAGGAGAAGCTGCGCATCATCCTGACCGAGGCGGAGTACGCGCACCTGAAGGCCTGGCGCGCCGCGGACGATCGGGCCAGGGAGGACGCGCTGGCGATTCTGCAGGCGCACAGGAAATAACCAACGAATGGAGGTAATCTCGTGGAAACCAATGAACACCATCCGACGCTTGAAGCCCTTGGGGGAATAGTTGGAGCCTTTGGCCTTTCCATGGGTGAGTTTCTGATTCCATCCGAGTCTGAAGGCAGCAGCCGCGACGCGTCCGACGAGGACCATGCTTGCCTTGCGACTACCGACCATGCATCAGGCATTGGCGAGAACATCAGAAGGCTACGCAAGGCGGCAGGAATGACCCAGCGGGAACTGGCGACCCGGATCGGCAAGAGCTTCTCGCTGATCCAGAAGTATGAAATGGGTATTGTCATTCCGCCCATCACGGTCATCAGGAAAATGGCTGACGCACTCAACGTGGACTATTTCGAGATCATAGGTCATACAGAGCTCGTTCCACAGCAACCTGCGAAGAACTGCAATGCTGCTCGGATGGCTTCAACAGAGGATGAATACGCGATGCTGCAGGCCTACCGTGCGGCGGATGAACGAGCGAAGAAGGATGCAATCGCCCTTCTTCTGATCAATCGTAAGGAGTGATAAGGATGAAACGCACACTTTGCATGCTGACGCTTCTTCTTCTGCTGCCCGTGATCTCATTGGCTGAGGGCGCAGAAAAGGAGATTCTCTTCCGTGGCATCCCATGGGGTTCCAGCATCATTCAGGTGGTGGAAAGCCTGAATCAGCAGGGGGTTTCCATATCTAAACAATCTATAAAACGTGACAGCCTCATGGATGCCTGGTCGCTGGACTTTTACCATTCCTACATGGAAAGCGTTGACCATGCCGGCTGCCGTATCGACGTGCACAGCATGAACACGCCCTTTTCCGATGACTTCCGCATGGGCGGCTATCCCGTGGAGAGCATCCACGCCTACTGTCACTATGCGTATGCTGCCGACGCCGTTGACCGGGACGACCAGCATACGCAGTTCTATCTGGTGGATGCCTGGATTGACGCCACGGACGAAGACGCTGCGTATCATGATCTGAAGGCAAAGCTGACGCAGCTGTACGGCGCGCCTGTGGAGGATGTTGCAAGTCAATACACGGCAAATCACCGGAGCGACACCTATTATTGCGTATGGTACGGCGCCCAGGATACCGCCGTGTGCCTGCACTATGGTTGTTCCGCATACAAGGAAGGCAACGACTGGGGTCAGGAAACCAAGTATGTGATACTGACCTACGGAAAGCAGGACAACAGCCTGGTGGAGCTTGAGCAGGCCATCGCCAGGGAAGAAGCGGATGCAGCTGCCGGGGATCTTGGCGGTCTGTAAACCAACAGAACACGATTCGGAGGTGA
>JAUNWB010000240.1 GCA_030540535.1 Elusimicrobiales bacterium | reverse complement strand
GTTAAGTAGCGGCGTACGCGCGCCAGGAGAGCCAAACGGTTGTTTTTGACGGCTTCGTTGTCGGCGTTTACCATTACGTCTTTAAAGAAGTTTTCCAGTACTTCTTTAAACGCACCGTACGTTTTGAGTACGTTTAAATACGCGTCTTTGTCGGCGGCTGTATGCACGCGGCAGCCCAGCGATGCGTCCACTTCCTGGATTTTGTCGTACAACGCTTTTTCGGCCGGGAGTTCAAACAGTTTTTCGTCTACGTTTTCGCTCACTTCGCCGGCTTTCTTTAAGATGTTGCACACGCGTTTGGCCGATTCCAGCACGGCGGCAAACTCTTCGCCCGTTTTGACGGTTTCCAGCGCGCTGACCAAGGCTTCAATCTGCGGCAGCGGCATCTCGTACCAGTTGGAAACCGCATCCAATACGCGCGCGTCGTGCCCGCGCTGTTCAAGCACCAGGGCCAAACGCTGGAATAAGAAGCCCGGCAGCTGGGCGAGTCCTTTATCCTGCGTTCCGGCGGGGTAAAGGGACGAAGCCGTATCCACCAGTTCTTTCATGGAAACGTTCATGCCCTTTTCCAGCATAATGCGCACCGCGCCAAAGGCTTGGCGGCGCAGGGCGAAGGGGTCTTCGCTTCCGGTAGGAACCTGGCCGATTAAAAAGTTACCCACGAGCGTATCAATCTTACCTGCCAGGGAAACAATCTGTCCCGCTTCGTCCGACGGAAGTTCGGAGGACGACGTCAGCGGATAGTAAAACTCTTTCATGGCGGTGGCGGCGTCTTTGCGGCCTTCCAGTTCGGCGTAGCAGCCGCCCATATAACCTTGCAGTTCCGGGAATTCGTACACTACGTGGCTGGCCAAATCGTCATACGCGTGCCGGGCGGCAAAGTCCACCGTTTCTTTCAGTTGGGTTTTGCCCAGTTTTTCGCACAAACAGGCGGCCAGTTTTTGGGTGCGCACGGCTTTTTCCGCCATGGAACCGAGCCCTTCCAAAAACTGAATGTTTTTCAACTTTTCGTGGAATTTGGCAAGGCCGTCTTTCTTGTCGTTTTCGAAGAAGAACACCGCGTCCGACAGGCGGGCGGACATTACTTTTTTAAATCCGTCCGACACTTCGTTCTGGTTGACGGAAATACCGTCGCGCACGGCGATAAAATACGGCTGCAGTTCGCCTTGGGCGTCCGTCACCGGGAACATTTTGATTTGTTTTTTAAGCACCGTGGTGATAAGGTCTTTCGGGAGCGTTAAAAATTTAATTTCAAAGTTACCGCTTACGGCCACCGGGTGTTCGGTAAACCAAACGGTTTCCTGGATTAAATCTTCGTCCAAATCCGCTTTGTAGCCGTGTACGGCGGCTTCGCTCGACACGGTTTTGATGAGCGCTTCCCGGCGTTCTTCGGGCAGCGCCAAAATGGGCTGCGGCTGGTTGCGCAGGAGGTCTGCGTAGTAGGCTTTGTCGGCGTGTTCCACTTTGATGGGCTTGCGGCCGAAGGAAGAAAGCGGGTACGTGTTGCGGTTGGAATCCACTCCGGCGACGGAGAATTTAACCACTTTGTCGCCGTACAGGCCGATGAGCGAGCGAATCGGGCGGCCGTAGCGCAGGCCGGATTCTTCCCAAATCATGTTTTTGGCAAATTCCAGCCCGGTTACCAGGCGCGTGAAAATTTCGGGCAGCAGCTTGGCCGTTTTTTCGCCTTTGATTTTAACTTTGGCGTAAATGAACGGGCCTTTTTCCGTTTCCACGACGGCCAGCTGTTCGGGCTTTAAGCCGTTTTTCTGCGCGAAACCCGCGCTTTGGGGGGTAAAGTTGCCGTTAGCGTCTTTTAACAGTTTGGCGGGCGGCCCTTTGACTTCTTTCTGCACGTCGGCCGATTTTTCGGAAATATCTTCAATCACCGTTACTAAACGGCGGTAGGTGCCGAACGTTTGAATGGATTTATAAGAAATGCGTTTTTCGGCCAGCAAACCGGCGGCTAAGGTTTCCAGCTGTTTGAGCGCCGGGGCCATAAAGCGGGCGGGCAAGTGTTCTACGCCGATTTCGAGTAAAGCGTTCATTTGGCGGCCTCCTGTTCTTCTTTCTTTTCCACGCTTTCCACATAGGCTTTGGCGCAGGCTTTGGCCAGGTTGCGGATTTTGGTGATGTTGTTCGTGCGGTCGGACACGGAAATCGCACCGCGTGCTTCAAGCATGTTGAAGTATTGGGAAAGTTTCATCGCGTCGTCATACGCCGGAAGATAGAGCCCCTTTTTGCATAATTTAAAACATTCTTCTTCGCATTCCTGGATGTAGCGGCGAAGACGTTCGGGGTCGGTTTCTTCGAAATAATAGTGGGAGAACTGGCGTTCTTCTTCGTGTCGCACGTCGCGGTAGGTTACTTCTTCGTTCCAGCGCAGGTCGAACACGTTGTCCACTTTTTGGCAGTACATGGCGATGCGTTCCAGCCCGTAGGTGATTTCCACCGTAATCGGGTTTAACGCATATCCGGCCATGTTTTGGAAGTACGTAAACTGGGTGATTTCCATACCGTCGAGCCAAATTTCCCAGCCGACGCCGGACGCGCCCAGCGTGGGGGACTGCCAATCGTCCTCAATCCAGCGCACGTCGTGCTGTTTGGGGTCGAGGCCGATGGCTTTTAAGGAATTTAAATAAATCTCCTGGATGTTGGCCGGGGCGGGTTTCATGATTACCTGGTATTGGTAGTATTTGCCCAGGCGGTTGGGGTTTTCGCCGTAGCGGCCGTCGGCGGGGCGGCGGCAGGGTTCCACGTAAGCGCGGTTGACGGGTTTTTTTGTAAGCGAGCCGAAAAAGGTTTCGGGGTTATACGTCCCGGCGCCTTTTTCAAGGTCGTAGGGCTGAACGAGGATACAACCTTGTTTAGTCCAGTAATTATTAAGGGCGGATATCATATCCTGAAAATTCATACCGTATTTCATAAGTAACTAT
>JAUNWB010000239.1 GCA_030540535.1 Elusimicrobiales bacterium | reverse complement strand
CGTTTGTTTTTGGCGTTTTTCTTAACGGACTTTGTGCTTTTTGACCATATGGGCGAAAAAGCGTTTGTCCGCTCCCGCACAAAAGGGCTTTTGCTGCACGGCGGCGTGTTTTTGCTGCTCGGTTTGGGGCTGTGCTACGGGTATTTAACGATGCCCTGGCCGTTTTTGGAATTAATCGATTTGCCCGGCTGGATGTGCATTGTGCTGTTTACATTGTTCCACGTATTTTCGGACGAATTTTTCCAGTTCGGCGGCAAATTCCGCCATGGGTATTTGGTTACTTTTTTGGTCAAAACGTTTGTGAATCTGTTGTTCCTGTTTCTGTGCGTGCCTTTTCAGGTGTTATACGAAACGGGCAACTTTTTTGCGGAAAGCTGGGTGATTTTTTTAGTCGGCTTGGTGACGGCCACGCGCGTGCTGGGGTGGTTTATCTTTTCCATCGAGCAGGACCGCTACGGCCGCGAATATCCCACGTTTGACGAACGCTGGCTGCTTATGATGGTGCGCGCGATTTTCTTTTTAATCATGCTGCTGCCCGGCTGGCGGTGGGCGGCGGTGCTGGCCGTGTGGTTTGCTTCGTGCGTGTATGCGCGCAGAAACCGGCTGATGGACGTTTCCGGCGCGGCGTTTTATATTGGCATTATCGGCGCGGTACTCATCGGCTTTTTGGTCCGCCTGCGTTTTTACTTGGTGTAACAAATGAATTTAAACGAAATCAGATTTGCGTGTTTGGATACCGAAACCACCGGGCTTTCGCCGGAAACGGGCGGAAAAATTTGCGAAATCGCCGTGTCCGTTTCCCAAGGCGGGCGCGTGGTGGACGAGTTTTCCACCCTGCTTAACCCCGGCCTCCCCATGAGCCCGGAAGTAATCGCCATTCACGGCATTACCAACGAAATGGTAAAAGACGCTCCGTCTTTTGCCGACGTGATGCCCCGCCTTTTGGGCCTGCTGGATAACTGCGTTATCGTGGCCCATAATGCGGATTTTGACGTTTCTTTCCTCCGTGCCGAATTTGCCGCGTGCGGCATGCGTTTTCCGCCATACCCGGTGGTGGATACTCTCAAACTGGCACGCAAGAGCGGCAAGTTTGCCCGCAATCGTTTGGGGCTGATTGCCGAGGAGCTGGGTATCAGCTGCCAGGGGTGGCACCGCGCTATGGCCGATACAAAAATGGCCGAGCAGATTTTCTATTATTTTCTTACAATATTAAGTAAAGAAGGCGTGACGACGCTGGAACAGTTAAACCAATTCCAGTGCAAACGCTGGAAAGATTTGATTTGTCATTAAGGAGAATTACAACATGAAAAAAGTGGTTTTAATCATCCGCGACGGCTGGGGCGACGCCAAAGCCGGCCCGCACAACGCCGTAACGAACGCCAAGACTCCCAACATCACCAAATACTTGGCCGAATATCCTCATACCCAAATCGAAGCCTCCGGCGAACAGGTGGGGCTGCCTGCCGGATATATGGGTTCTTCCGAAGTCGGCCACCTCAATATGGGTGCCGGCCGCATCGTTATCCAGGAACTCAAACGTTTGAAAGACACCATCGAAGACGGCTCTTTATTTAAATCCGCCGCTTTCTCCGCGTGCATTGATAACTGCGTTAAAAACAACAAACCCTTGCACGTAATGGGCCTGGTGCAGGACGAAGGCGTCCACGCCCACCACGACCATTTGCACGCCATCATCAAATACGCCGCCGAAAAAGGCATTAAAGATATTAACGTCCATTTCTTTGCCGACGGACGCGATACGCCGCCCCAAAGCTCTATTGGCTACATCCGCACGCTGGAAGAAAAAATGAAAGAATACGGCGCGGGCAAAATCGCCACCATCCAGGGCCGCTACTACGCCATGGACCGCGGCGAAGACTGGAGCTTGACCGATAAAGCCTACGATTTGATCGTACACGCCAAAGGTTTGCACGGCACGACCGCCGAAGAAGTGGTGGCCGAAGATTACAAAACCATGCAAACGCCCGACGGCGGCCCCATGGTGGACGAATACATCCCGCCGACGGTACTAGGCGACTACAAAGGCATGGAACCCGGTTCCAGCGTGATTTTCTTCAACTTCCGCCAGGACCGCGCCATCCAGCTCACCCGCGCATTTATTGACGATACGTACCCGGGCCACCGCGGCGAACGCGTGCCCTGCGTGTATTGCGGCTTAACCAAATATTACGATTCCTTCCCCTACAACGCTCTGCCTTCCATGACGGACGGCGGCGGTATGGATAACCTCTTGGGCGAAGTGATTTCCAAAGCCGGCCTCAAGCAGCTGCGCCTGGCGGAAACGCAAAAGTTCAAACACGTTACGTCGTTCTTTAACGGCAAACTGTTAAAACCGTACCCGGGCGAAGACCGCATCGAGAAAAAGGGCCGCTTTGACCCCGCCACCTTTGCCGACCATCCGGAAATGGAAGCGTATATCGTCAAAGACGAAGCCATCAACCAAATCAATTCCGGCAAGTACGATTTTATCGTCATCAACTTTGCCAACTGCGACATGGTGGGCCATACGGGTAATTTCAACTCCGTGGTCAAAGCCGTGGAAGTGGTGGACGAATGCACCGGCGCGGTGACGGAAGCCGCCCTGGCTAAAGATTACGCCGTGTTCATCACCGCCGACCACGGTAACGCCGAAGAAATGTGGGACGAAAAAATCAATATGGCCAAAACCGCCCATACCACGAACCTGGTGGACTTTATCTACTTAAATAACGATGATAAATCCGCCCAAATGCAGCCTGCGGGCAACCTGGGCGACATCGCGGTGACGGTGCTGGATGTAATGGGGATTGAGAAACCCGCCGACATGACGGCCAAGAGCTTGATTAAGAAGTAACGGCTGTTGTTATCTGATGTTTTGCGCACAAGGGATAAGAAAAAGATATTTCTTATCCCTTGTTGCTTATTAGGATAAACAATTTTCCAAAACCT